>PWSL01000139.1 GCA_003563255.1 Desulfonatronospira sp.
GGACTGGCTCTTCCGGGACCCACTTGTCCCAAAAAATGAGATATTTTAAGCACAAAATGATGCTCAAGTGGGTCCCGGAGTGCCTGTCCCCTGCTTTCCTTAAAAGCGCTAAACAGATACACGGATTATTATAATAAGTGCGGGGAGCCAGTCGCCTTCCAGCTAAAATAAAGTGTTGCTGTAGTGATATATGTTCGCTGTTGTGTTATTAAGCTTAAGAGATTGTTATTCGGACAGAGTTTAAAGGAGGAGTGTTATGGAAGACAAAGGTGCCCTTGACTCTTTACTGCAAGAGGAAAGGATTTTTCGACCGCTGCCCCAGATGGTAATCGATGCCAACATCAATCCGCAGGAGCATTCTGCGGTGATGAAGCAGTGCCAGGAAAACTACCTGGACTACTGGGAGGATGCAGCTAAGGAACTGGATTGGTTCAAGAAGTGGGACAAGGTTCTGGATGATTCCGAGGCCCCCTTCTACAAGTGGTTTACCGGGGCCAAGTGCAATATCGTGTACAATGCCCTGGACAGGCATATCACCACAGCCAACAAGAATAAGCTGGCCCTTATCTGGGAGGGCGAACCCGGAGATACAAAAAAGTTTACTTATTACGAACTTTACCGGGCAGTAAACAGGTTTGCCAATGCTCTGCGCTCCCTGGGCATAAAGAAAGGCGACCGGGTAATTCTTTACATGCCCCCGCTCCCAGAGACCATGATATCCATTCTGGCGGTAGCCAAGATTGGTGCTGTGCACAGCATGGTCTTTGCAGGTTTTTCCGCCAAGGCCCTTCGGGAGCGCATCCAGGACACCGAGGCCAAGCTGGTCATCACTGCCGACGGTTTTTACCGCAACGGCCGCCCGGCCAACGTCAAGAACCTGGTGGACAAAGCTCTGGTGGGCGGATGTGAAAGCGTGGACACAGTGGTTGTAGTACACCGGGCAGGCGTGGAAGTCGAAATGACCGAAATGCGCGATATCTGGTATGAGGATCTGATTCGCCAGGAAAGCCCGGTTTCAGAGACTGAGGTCATGGACTCTGAAGACATGCTGTTTTTGCTTTACAGTTCCGGCACCACCGGCAAGCCCAAGGGCATCGTGCACACCCATGGGGGTTACATGGTGGGTGTCAATCGTTCCCTGAACTGGATTTTCGATATCAAGCCCACGGATATTTTCTGGTGCACTGCAGACATGGGCTGGATCACCGGGCACAGCTACGTGCTATACGGTCCGCTTATGGCCGGGACCACCACCATGCTTTTTGAAGGCCATCCCCTGTATCCCCAGGCGGACCGGCTTTGGCAGATGGTGGCCCGCTACGGAGTGACCATCTTTTATACTGCTCCCACCCTGATTCGCATGCTCATGCGTTTCGGCAGCCAGTACCCCAAACAACACGACCTTTCCACCCTGAGACTGCTTGGCAGCGTGGGTGAGCCCATCAACCCCGAGGCATGGATGTGGTACTACAACAATATCGGTCGCGCCGAATGCCCCATAATCGATACCTGGTGGCAGACGGAAACCGGTTCGGTCATGATCAGTCCATTTCCTATCACCCTGCTCAAGCCCGGATCCTGCGGCAAGCCTCTGCCGGGAATCGAGGCCGACGTGGTGGACAACGAAGGCACCCCTGTACCTCCGGGCAAGGGAGGGCAGCTTATTATTAAGAATCCCTGGCCTTCAATGCTTCGCACCCTTTACAAGGACCCGGAGCGCTACAAGAAGACCTATTGGGAAAAAATACCCGGAGTATACCTGGCCGGTGACGTAGCCCGCAAGGATCAGGACGGCTATTTCTGGATCCAGGGCCGCTCCGACGACGTTATCAGCATCGCCGGACACAGGGTGGGCTCAGCTGAAATCGAAAGCGCCCTGGTATCTCACAAGGCCGTGTCCGAAGCTGCAGTCATCGGTGTCCCTGACAAGATCAAGGGCGAAGTGGCCAAGGCCTTTGTCACTCTCAGTGCTGACCACACTGTTGATGATCCGGACGAACTCATTAAGACTCTCAAGTCCCATGTAAGATCCGAGCTTGGACCTGTGGCGGTAATCAAGGGTATCGAATTCACGGAGAAATTGCCCAAGACCCGCAGCGGCAAGATTATGCGCCGGGTGCTCAAGGCCCAGGAAATGGGCGAAGAAGTGGGAGATACCTCCACCCTGGAAGACTGATCCATAAGGGCCTTCAATCCTGGAGGCAATAAAGTTGACTTGAGGGCGAAATTCGATTTTTAGTATCTGTCTAGCGCTTTTAAGGAAAGCAGGGGACAGGTACCCCCGCACTTATTTTAAAATGGTCTACCACTACTGCGACACTTTATTTAAGCTGGAAGGGGACTGGCTCACCGCACTTATTTTGCTTACAGAAGACTGACGGATTTTAAAAATAAGTGCGGGGTGCCTGTCCCCATAGGCCGAGGCGGCAATTTACACAAGTGTCGCTGTAGTGCTACGTTTACTTGGAAAAATAAGTGCGGGGTGCCTGTCCCCGAGCCACATGCAAAGCGCTAAACAATACGATTTTGAACAGTTTCGCCCTCAAGTTTTTGGTGTGTTTCTTGCGGGGCTAGCTACTTTACCAGGGGTGCAGGTTGGAATTTTACGATCTGATATTTTATCTGTCCATGCTGGCCGGACTGCTCATGGCCTTCAGCCTGGGAGCCAACGACCTGGCCAACACCATGGCCACAGCGGTCGGTTCCAAGGCCCTTAGTGTCCACCAGGCGGTGATGATCGCAGCCCCTCTTACATTTGCAGGGGCGGTATTACTGGGTGCTCACGTTACGGCTACAATCACCAGGGGGGTTGTGAACCCGGAGCACATAGCCGACCCCAGGCTGATGGTGCTGGGTATGTTTTCCGCCCTGCTGGCGGCGGCTCTTTGGGTGCTCATTGCCAGTCTGGCTTCTCTGCCCGTATCAACCACCCATTCTATTGTGGGCAGTGTCCTGGGATTCGGGATTGTGGCAGGCGGTCCGGAAGTTGTGAACTGGGCGATTCTTCTGGTAGTAGTCCTGTCCTGGCTCATTTCGCCGATCTTCGCCGGTGTCCTTGCCTATCTGATATTTACCCACATCAGAAAGTTTATATTTTATCAGAAGCATTACCTGGAACAGGCCAGAATCTGGGCTCCCAGGTGGATCGGGCTGACCGTTCTGATCCTGGGTTTTTCATTTTTTTTCAAAACCCCTTTATATGACGCTGTAGATCTGAGGGCGCCGTATGCTGTGATGTTGATTTTTGCAATTGCTTGCCTGGCCTGGGCCCTTTTTCGATACTTGATCATAAAAGCCACCAGGCATTTGGAGCAGAAGGTGGAAAATGTGGAGGGCATTTTCCGCAAACTGCAGATCATGACTTCATCCTATGTCGCGCTCTCTCTCGGGGCTAATGATGTCGCCAATGCCGTAGGGCCGGTGGCGGTTATATATATCATTGTCAGACAGCAGGAAATGGTCGAGCACGCAGATATTCCCACCTTTCTGCTGATAATGGGCGGTCTGGGCATAGCGGCAGGCATTGCCCTCCTTGGAGGCAGGGTTATACGTACGGTGGGGACCCGCATCACTACACTTACCCATACCAGAGGGTTTTCCGTAAATTACGGTTCTGCTACTGCGGTTTTAGTGGCTTCTATCTTGGGTATGCCTGTCTCCACCACGCATGCCTGCGTAGGAGGAGTGACAGGTGTTGGGCTGGCCAGGGGGTTCAGCGCCATTGACCTGAGTGTTTTGTTGCGCATCCTGGCCTACTGGGTACTGACTGTGCCTATTGCTGCTTTGACCTGCATTGTTATTTTTCAGACATTGCGCTGGACTTTTGTTATATAGATCTAATCGACTCCAAATGCGAGGTGTCACATGAGAATGAATTTTTTCGGGCTTTTGTCCTCCAAATCCCCCATGGAGGGGTTGCATGACCATTATGAAAAAATCCATGAATCCATTGAGGTTATTAACGAGGCCCTGGAGTGCTATATTGGTGGCGGAGACAAATGCCCGGAATTTCTTTCCCTGCAAAGCAGGATAAATGAACTGGAGAGCCAGGCGGACAAGATAATCCGGAATATTCGCAATCATCTGCCGCGTGGTCTGTTCATGACAGTGGATAAGATCCAGTTTCTCAATTATACCAGTGTGCAGGACAACATCCTGGATGCTGCCCAGGAAGCCTTGAACTGGCTTGGCATGCGCGAGGTCAACATCCCGGAAAAATTTCAGAAAGAACTCCTTTTTTTACAGGGTGATGTGGTCAAAACTCTGGAAATGTTGGGGCCGGCCCTGCGGGAGACTACAGCCCTGGTGCACATGGAGAGCATGAACCGCGAAGAGCTTAAGGAAAGTCTGCGCAAGATCAGGGAAAACAAGGACAAGGTGTTCAGGGACAAAAATGAGATAACCCGCAAGGTCTTCAATTCTGAACTGGATTTCAAGGATATCTACCAACTCATTCACTACATAGACAAGCTTTACCTCATGGCCTTTAACAGCAGCAAGTGCGCCGAGATTCTGCGTACCATGATCGCCCGGTAATCTAGGCCCAGCGACAACAAGCACTGCCTGGTGTGAAATTACCCGGCATGGGTCAAGAACGGATTAAAATATTCAACCCGGCAACCGGCGGACGTAACCTCGATGTTTTCAGGGCGAGAAGATTTTTGCAGAACAAGCCTGCCTGTAACCATTCAGGGGGGCAGGTACCGGCCAGGGGGACAGTCCGCGCACTTATTTTTTTTTGATGAACAATTTACAGATGTGAGCGTTAGAAAAATAAGTGCGGGACAGTCCCCTGGCCTTGTGCCATTAGCCACAACCGAGGACCCCCTGAATGGTTCGCCTGCCTTATGTGGCATCCTGCTTGTTTAGTACCCGCAGATGTGCCATGACCATTTTTATTTCTCCATAAGAATAAGCATCCCCAAGCTTTCTTTTGGCCTGGCCCAGGGACTTTTCCGGTACTGCCTGCAGAACCCGCGAGATGTTTTGCTGTTTTCCGGAGTCCATCACCTGGCTGATGTCGACTTCTCCTGTCTCAATAAAGGTGCTCAGATGTTCTTCAATGGTTGAAGGTGCCAGGCCTCTTTCTTCTGCTATTTTGTGGATGCCCTTGCCTTCTTTAAACAATGCCAGGGTGGTCTGCCTGGTGGCAGACAGACTTCTGGTGTGCAGGTCGGCCGGGTCCCGGTCCAGACTGTTCATAGCCTGGTCTGCAGCAGGCTTCAGGATGTCGTGTCTGCTCATGTATTCTAGTATAGCTGCAATTATTTCGCTGCCGAACTTATCAACGGTTATTCTGCCGATTCCACTTATATGCAGCAGTTCTTTCCGGCTACAGGGCAGGGCATTGACTACCCGCACCAGGGTCTGCTGGTGCAGAACCTGATAAACCGCAATATTCTTTTCCCGGGCCTTTTCCAGACGCCATTTTTTCAGGATCTTGAAGAGTTCGGGGTGCTCAATGTCAGAAGGTACAATCTCCCGGGATGATTTTTTCTTGCCGCGGTCAGAGTCAAAATCAACTTCCGCCCTCGAAACCGCCTGTAGATATGCCTGGGACGAAAAGCCCTTTTCACATGACATTATGCCTGCCAGTTTTACATGCAGTTCTTTTTGAACCTCAAGCAGGTTTCCCTCAGCCTTTTGCAGGAGTTCTCTGTTGTCCGAGTCCAGCTTGATTTCCCCAAGAGGCCGGACCAGCAGGTTTTGCAGTCTCTCCTGGAACCATGCCGAAGCCTTCTGAAGACGCTGCTGCAGAAGCTCATTGTCCTGTGGAAGCTGATGCTCATCAAAGAGGTTTTTCAGTTCTCTTGAAAATATTTCGCTGACTTCGAATATATACCCTGCGGAGTTCCGTCCCATTCCCGGCATCTCCTGAACACCATCAACCCGTAAAAGGCCGGGATTATCATCCAGGGACCGCAGGAGGTTCTGCAGGTGTTTTTGAAGCCCTGACAGGTCAAAGCATTCCAGCAGCAGGTCGTGCTGGTAGCTGATTTTGGCGGTTTGGAGCTTTTCAAGGGAAGGCGGGTTTTGCCTGGCCTGGATGGTGAAGTCCTGGACTTTAGAGTCTGTTGCAGGTCCCCGGGGTGTGAGGGGTGAAGTAAGCACCAGGCCCTCCAGGGTCTTGCACCGGCTCAGTGCAACGTATATCTGGCCATGGGCGAAAGCTGCCCCGGCGTCTATGACAGCCCTTTCAAAGGTCAGACCCTGGCTTTTGTGGATGGTAATGGCCCAGGCCAGTTTCAAGGGGTACTGGTGAAACTCACCGGTGACCTTTTTTTCTATTTCCAGGGTCTGGGGGTTAAGATCGTATTTTATGTTTTCCCATACTGCGGGTTCCACGGTTATTTCACGTGCGTCTCCAGGGCAGGAGACCACGATCTCCTTGTCAGTCACCCGGGTTACGTGGCCGATTTTGCCGTTGTAATATTGCCTGGCCGGGCTGAAGTCGTTACGTATAAACATGACCTGGGCCCCTTTTTTGAGCACCAGTTCAGAAGCTGCAGGGTAAAGGTGTTGAGGAAAGTCCCCGCTTACCCTGGCCGTGAAAGTGAAAGTTTCGTCTTTGAGGTTTTGCAGCCTGGACTGGTTGATGGATTCGGCAATGCGGTTGTGGGTGGTCAGGGTGATGTATCCCTGGTCATCAGTGGGGGAAAAGCCTTCAATAAAGCGCTGGTTGAGTGCCTGCAGACAATACTGGTCCAGGCGATTATCTCTGACCCGGTTCAGGATTTCAATAAATTCCTGATCCGACTGGCGGAAAATATGCTTCAGTTCCACTGTGACCATCTCTGTCCGCTTCAGGGCATTGCTGCTGAAAAAGTACGGGGAGTCATAATGCTCCCGGATCAGCTCCCACTCATCTTGTTTGACCACCGGCGGAAGCTGGTGCAGGTCTCCGATCATAAGCAGCTGCACCCCGCCGAAAGGCTGTCTGCTGCGTCGGAGCCGGCGCAGGGCGGTGTCTACACTGTCCAGAAGATCGGCCCGGACCATGCTTATCTCGTCGATGATCAACAGGTTCATGCTCTGGATGATTTTTAGCTTCTGCCTGCTGAACCGGAACTGGCTCCGGCCGTTATCGCTGCTAAACCCGCTTCCTGGCAAATTGGTTCCCAGGGGAATTTGAAAAAAGGAGTGCAGGGTCATTCCGCCCGCGTTGATGGCGGCAACCCCTGTGGGGGCTGTAACCACCATACGCTTGCCGAGGTTGTCCCTCAGATTGTGCAGAAAGGTGGTTTTGCCGGTTCCGGCCTTGCCCGTCAAAAAGATGTTGCAGTTGGTATGACGGACAAAATCGTGGGCAAGCTGCAGTTCTGGATTGGTCTCATGGCTTTGGGACATGGGTTATCCTGTGAAAGTCTGAGTTTTCTGCAAAGGGTACGGGTTTGAGACCGGGGTGGAGAAAAAAAACTATTTTCGTATCTGTTTAGCGTTTTGCATGTGGCATGGGGACTGGCTCTCCCCGCACTTATTTTTTCCAATAATACCAAGATCATTTATAATAAAAATAAGTGCGGGGGTGCCTGTCCCCAATTGAGGTGCAATATTATATTTTATAAGTTTCGCTGTAGTGCTAAACAGATACCTTTTTTCTTATTTGTGTTGCGGGCACGGTCCGCGATGGACTCTACAGTGCTGCAATCAGTCTTCCAGAAAATAATCCACGCTGGTCACAACCCTGACCCGTTTTATCTCCGGAGTGAAATCGTCCCGGTCATTGATGGTGAAAAGTCCCTGACTGGCCCTTCGAATGGCTCCGACATTGCTGTCGGAATCATGGGCGAACCGCATGGCCGCGTTGCGGGCGTCGAGCGTGGCCTCAGCAATCATCTCCGGCTTGATATCGGCCAGGCCGGTAAATTCGAACCTGGGCTGAAACTCATAGGAATGCACCAGAATTACTCCCTCGGATACCAGCTCCCCGGCGGCGGACATGGCGTTTTTAACGGCCTGGGTCTTATCTGTGCGGACCGTGATGATGCTCTGGGCTGTGAAACGATTGGCAGGCATATGCTGCCGGGAAATCCCGTATGCGTGCTGGTCGTTAATCCTGGGTGATGAAATGGATACATCAGCGTCCCCAAGACCGTGCCTGTCAAGGAATGCGAATACTTTCTCAGCGGAAGCATCCAGTTCTTCCTGGATCTTTTGCAGATCATTGCCGGCCGTATTGAAGGACAACGGCCAGTAAGCCAGATCCGCCGGAACCTCCCTTTCAGCAAAGCCCCGGACACTGACATATCTGTCGTAAGCCTTGAAATCCTTAACAGCGGATCCAAGAATCAGGGCTCCCAGGATCAGAGCCACACTGATAAACATGCCCGCCAGAAAATTGTTGGTTAAATAATCGTTCATTTTCCCCCCCTGAGTAGTATCTGTTTAGCGTTAAACAGATACACTGAGTCTTTCCTTTGTTTTTATGACAGGATTTCAGATGAAAGTCACTATCTTTCCAGCGAAAATATTCAATTTTTGCTGTGCAGCCATGGTGCAGCATTTTGCATGTCGCATAGCTTCCTGCCCCTGAGGCCCGTGCCTACGGGTCGTCTTTCAGCCCGCAGGTCTTCCAGGCCTCTCTGGGCTGGAAACACAGCCTGGCGCTATAATCCCGTCATTGCTCAAAAATATTTTGTTTATTATCACTACAGCGAAACTTATGACTGACCTCCGGGGACTGGCTCTCCCCGCACTTATTTTTCCCAATAAAACCAAGATCATTTGTAATAAAAATAAGTGCGGGGGTGCCTGTCCCCAATTGAGATACGTAATTATATTTTATAAGTTTCGCTGTAGTGTTATGATAGGGTGTTAAAAGTAACTCACTAAAATAATACATAGAATTTATTATTTTAAAATACCTATCAATTATATCTACAATTAAATTTTTAGTTATGCCCTTGCTTTTTGGGGTGAAAAATTATAGGACATGCCTGATTTTTGTGTGGTTAAAAATATTTTTGTAACAACTAGCGCAAATTTATTCTGGAGGGGGGTATGAACTGGAAAAAAGTCGTGCTGATCTTGATGCTGATCTGTTTTGGATACGCCGGCAATGCCGGTGCAGCCGGGTTTGCCCTTTACGAGTGGGGCTCAAGGGGGACGTCTCTCGGGGGGACAATGCTTGGCAGAGCTGACGATGCCTCTGCAGTTGCCTATAATCCAGCCGGGATTACACAGCTTGATGGGACCAGGACCCAGATCGGCTTGTCTGTGGTGGCTCCTGGAGGGGATATAAAAACCACTGATGCTGCAGGAAGCAGTCAGACAACCAGCATTAAAAGTAACTACTGGATTCCACCGCACGCTTTTTTGACACACCAGCTGACCGATCAGGCCTGGCTTGGCTTAGGGGTATACAGCAGGTTCGGCCTGGGTACTGAATACCCGGATGACTGGCCGGGCAGGTATAACTCAGTTTTCACCAGGGTACAGTCCCTGTCTTTCAACCCCAACCTGGCATTGAAACTGTCTGAATCCTGGTCCCTGGCTTTCGGTGGCGAGATCATGTGGTTTGACTTTAATCAGGAGCGTGCCATTAATGCCATGGGGCAACAGGTAAGGAGTCAAGATGTGGATGCCAAGGTTAGCGGGGACAGCTATGGTATAGGTGCCAATGTCGCCCTACATTATAAACCCAACGACACCTGGGCGGTGGGTTTTACATATAAAAGTCGGGTTGAGCATTCTCTTGACGGGGATGCCAGGTTTGACCGTCCAGCTGTACTGCCTGCCGGACTGTTTGAAAATACTTCTGCCAAGGGCGATATTACACTGCCGGACTCTTTTGGTCTGGGCATCATGTTCAGACCTATGGAAAGGCTTACCCTGGAAGCCAATGCCATATACACCCTTTGGAGCACCTATGACGAGCTCAGGATTGATTATGGATCACCCTTGAATCCGATGGACCCCTCCACTGACACCACTGTAACCGACAAAAAATGGCGGGATGTATGGCGTTTTCAGTTTGGGGTTGAGTATGATCTTAATGATCTTCTGGACCTTCGGCTGGGGTATGTTTTTGACCAGATCCCGGACAGGGACAGTTATGCTGACTACATGACACCTACCAACCACCGCAATATTCTTAACACCGGCATTGGCTTCAGCTGGGAAAAGGCCAGCCTGGACTTTTCCTATTCTTACCTGTGGTTTTCCGACCGCAGAATTGATGCCAGGGCAGAGGATGGTGTTCTGGACAGCAAATTTAAAAACGGACATACCCATATTGGAAGCGTGAGCTTCAGCTACATGTTTTGATGGCTTTGGGCATAAAGAGTGGAGCTTGGTGGGGTGCCTGTCCCATTTGAAATATCCGGTAGATTTTAAAAGTTTGGCTGAATTTTTTAGTTTTTTTTATGCCTTGAGGCTTGAGATGCCAGGTTTGAGCTCAGAGCTATTAGCAATATTTTTTTTTTGACAGGGAACACCCCCGGGGTTGTTCCCTGTTTCAATTTCTGGCAGTAATTGTGGTGAACTACAGCGAAACTTATGTAACCATTCAGGGGGGCAGATACCGGCCCGGGACAGTCCCCGCGATACCTTTTCTGCACAAATAAAAAATGACAAATGCGCAGTTGTGTGCACCTGCACAGCTAGTACTCAGCGGGGAACAGTCCCCAGGCCTTGTGCCAGTAATCACCACCGAGGACCCCCACTGAATGGTTACCACTACAGCGAAACTTACTTATTGACCTCCGGGAACTGGCTCTCCCCGCACTTATTTTTTCCAATAAAACCAAGATCATTTGTAATAAAAATAAGTGCGGGGGTGCCTGTCCCCAATTGAGATACCCTGTATTTTATAAGTTTAGCTGTAGTGTTACAGTTTTATTAGTATCGCTGTAGTGGTAAAGGAGTTTTGCAATGAGTAAAGTATATTTCTGGAATTTGCGGGCTTCGCGAAAGATGCCCTATGACCTTCGCCTGAAAAAGCTTTTGAAAAAGATCGACCTGGGTAGTATGCTGGAACCGGGCATGCTCGCCGCAGTAAAGATTCATTTCGGAGAGGGCGGTACAACCGGCTTTGTGTCGCCTTTGTGGATCAGGCCGGTAGTGGAGTTTATCAAAAAGACCGGGGCCAGGCCGTTTCTCACAGACACCAATACCCTGTATGTGGGCAACAGGGGAGAAGCTGTATCCCACCACTTGCAGGCCGCCTTGCATGGGTTCGACCCCAATATTGTCGGGGCGCCTGTGATAATTGCCGACGGTCTGAAGAGCAACCACCGGAGAAAGGTATTTTATGAAGGCCGGCGTTTGCGCGAATTTTATCTGGCCGGCGATATTATTGATGCCGACTTTATGGTCAATGTCAGCCATTTTAAGGGCCATGAGCTCGCAGGTTTCGGCGGGGCCTTAAAAAATCTGGCCATGGGTTGTGCCACCAGACAGGGCAAAATGCACCAGCACTCAGGTCTGGAACCAAAGATTGAAGACTCTCACTGCCAGGGCTGTGGTATGTGTGTTCAGATGTGCGCCTCCGGGGCCCTTTCACTGGATAATGGCAAAATATGTATGGATCCTGAGAAATGCGTGGGCTGCGCAGCCTGTATCCTTGCATGCAGGACCGGGGCTTTACAGATTAACTGGCAGACCGAAATGGATGCATTTCTGGAGCGCATGATAGAGTATGCGGCAGCAGTGCTTTCCAGTAAACGAGACAAATGTGTGCATATAAACTACATTTTCAATGTCACCCCTGACTGCGACTGTCCAGGGTTCAGTGATGCCCCCCTGTGCCCGGATCTGGGCGTGCTGGCTTCCCATGATCCTGTAGCCCTGGATCAGGCATGCCTGGACCTGGTGAATATGGCCCAACCCTTGCATCCAAGTTTATTGCCGGAAGACATCAGGCCGGGTCAGGACAAATTTACTGCTGTTCATCCTAAAACCAACGGGGCTCATGCCCTGGAATATGCCCGGCATCTGGGTCTTGGGAGCCAGAATTACGAACTTGCAGGGATATGATATGATGCGAGTCGTTTTAAGCACAAAATGATGCTCAAGTGGGTCCCGGAGTGCCTGTCCCCTGCCTTCCAAAAAAAGCGCTAAACAGATACGTAGTGCATATCTGTATGCAAAATAACTTGTTTTATTGGAAAAAGTGGCTTCCTGCCCGGAGGAGGGACTCGTAAGGGAAGAACCTGTTCCAGTCACGCCTTCAGCGTGATTGCCAACAATCACCATCGAGGTCCCCCTGAATGGTTGCGTCTGAATGACGAATAAGTACTGGACAGGCCATAATTGATTGTACTATGTTGATTGCTCTTTGCTTCAGCGAAACTCATTATTGACCTCCGGGAACTGGCTCTTTTGCCGCTGGTGTGCCCGGCCGTTTTACGGTTAGAAGTTCGGCAAAAGTGCCTGTCCCCGGTGGTCTAATTATTACAGTATCTATTTAGCGCTTTGGATGTGGCATGGGGACTGGCTCTTCCGGGACCCACTTGTCCCAGAAAATGAGTCATTTTGAGCACAAATTGATGCTCAAGTGGGTCCCGGAGTGACTGTCCCCTGCTTTCCTTAAAAAGCGCTAAACAGATACTTATCACAAAGGTGTCGCTGTAGTGTTTACAATTATCAGCTTTTTTTTACTCTCAAGTTTATATAGGGAGGTTTGATATAATGAGTCGCCACAAGAAGATAGAACGTCACAAGGAACTGGACCGACGCCGCCGCAGAAAGAAAAAGCGTCTCAAGCAGCGCAAGAAAGAGGCCATTCAGGCAGCCGCAAAAGCCTAGCCGTCGTATCTGTTTAGCGTTTGCATCTGGCACAGGGACTGGCTTTTCCGGGATCCACTTGCCCCAAAAGATGGGACGTTTTTGAGCATAAAATGATGTTCAAGTAGGTCCCGTAGTGCCTGTCCCCTGCTTTCCTTAAAAGCGCAAAACAGATACCAGCTGTCATGGCTTGACAATATCCGGCACTTTTTCAGGTCTTGACAATTGCATATTAAACTGTAGATGATCGTCCTTGTCTGGCGGGTCTGCAGTGATTATCTTAAACTGAAGATATTGAATACTTTGTATGCAGGTCACTTCTTTTGAACAGGCTTTTTTTGGGTATCTGTTTAGCACTACTGCGAAACTTATATATTGACCTCCGGAGACTGGCTCTCCCCGCACTTTTTTTTAATTCGGTCATACATCCTTCAGAAAAATAAGTGCGGGAAGAACCAGTCCCCGTACCAAATGCAAAGCGTTAAACTGATACCTTATATGTGACTCACCCCTGAAGCCCTGTCAAAAAACCGGCATCACGCTGATCGCGTATAGACGCGTGGCAGGAAAGCGTGGCAGGAGGCCGTGACACATACAAGGCCCAGAATTTATTCTTACTTTATTTTAAACCTTTTAAGGAGGAACATATGCCTATTTACGAATACAGGTGCAACGAATGCCACCAGCTGTTTGAGGAGTGGCAGAAGGATTTTCAGGAACGTGATGTCAATTGCCCCATTTGCGGGGGCGGTTCATCCAGGCTTATTTCCAACTCAGCCTTTGTGCTGAAAGGAAGCGGCTGGTATACGACGGATTATTGCAAAAACAGAATCGAGGCCGGCAACGGAAACGGAAAAAGCACAACCAATACCGAAGCAGCCAAAAACGACTCTACGTCCTCTACCGGCTCTGAAACCAGTACCCAGACTACCCAGGAAACAACAAGCAGTTAAATTCAAAAAGACAGCATACAGCTGCCAATTTTACACTGCAGCGACATTATAAAAGTCTTCCTCTGAGCCTGAATCCGTGCAGTTCTTTTTTTTACGGATTCAGGTTAAAAAATAAATACGGGATGCCTGTCCCCGGTGGCCGAGTGACAGGACCCCGGTTGAACACCCTTTGATGCAGCAGAGGATTATCGCCTGACAAAATCATGATAGAAAGATATACAAAAAAGGAAATGGGCGAACTATGGACCCAGGAAAACAGGTTCCGGGCCTGGCTGGAGGTGGAGCTGGCCATATGCGAGGCCTGGCATGAGCTGGGAGCCATCCCTGCAGGGGACATGGAAAACATTCGCTCCAGGGCGGACTTTGAACTGCATCGCATACTGGAGATAGAAGAAAGGACCAAACATGATGTCATTGCTTTTTTATCCGCAGTGGAAGAAAAGGTAGGATCCTCCGCCCGCTACATCCATCTCGGATGCACCTCGTCTGATATTGTTGATACCGCCAATGCACTTCTCCTGTACAGGGCCGGGAAAATTATCGCCAAAGCTCTGGAAGAGCTTATGGAGTCTTTGTCCGGACTGTCCCGGCGCTACAGGGGCCGGCTCATGATGGGGCGCACCCACGGCATTCACGCCGAACCTATAAGTTTCGGACAGAAAATGGCCGGCTTCTACGCAGAAATGCGCAGGCACCAGGTTCGATGGGAGGCTTCCCTGGAGCAGATCCGGGTTGGAAAGATATCCGGTGCTGTGGGCACCTATGCCCACCTGGATCCGGAGTTGGAAGAACGGGCCTGCAAAAAGCTGGGACTGGAGGTAGACCCTGTTTCCACACAGATTGTGCAAAGAGACCGCTATGCCGATTATTTCACCACTCTTGCCCTGATGGCAGGCGGCATTGAGCGCTTGTGCGTGGAACTCAGGCATTTGCAGCGCACCGAAGTCCTGGAGGCCGAAGAAGGGTTTACCAAAGGCCAGAAGGGATCATCCGCCATGCCCCACAAGAAAAATCCCATTTCCGCCGAAAATCTTACCGGGCTTTCACGCCTGGTGCGCAGCAATGCGCTGGCGTCCATGGAAAACATGGCCCTGTGGCATGAGCGCGACATCAGTCATTCCTCGGTGGAAAGGGTAATCATGCCGGATTCCACTATCCTGATGCACTACATGCTTACCCGGCTCAAGGGGGTTCTGGACAGGCTGCAGATTAACGAATCCAACATGGAGCACAACCTGGACCTGTCCATGGGCCTGTACTTTTCCCAGAGAGTCCTTCTGGCCCTGGTGGAGAAGGGGCTGGAACGGCAAGAGGCCTACGAACTGGTACAGGAGGATGCCATGTACTGCTGGGACCACAAGATAAATTTTCCGGACAGGGTCCGTGAAAATCAGAAAGTCCTTGAGCATCTTACCCAGGGAGAACTGGACCAGATATTTGACAGGGGATACTATCTCAAACACGAAGATCTGGTTTATAAAAGGGTGTTTAATTAGTGCAGACTTCAGATCTAAAGGCCAGGCTGGCTGGACTGCTGTATCACAAATCCTATCAGGAAGGCGATTTTATCCTTACTTCCGGTAAAAAAAGCGATTATTATTTCGATTGCAAGCAGACAGCTCTGCATCCTGAGGGAGCTTATCTACTTGGCCGGATCTTCCTGGACATGCTGTACAAATGTGCAGAATATCCGGATGGAGCAGGCGGCATGACCCTTGGTGCCGATCCTCTGGTAAGCGCGGTTACTGTCATGTCTTACCTCGACAACCGTCCCCTGCCCGGTTTTATAGTCCGCAAAGAGCCCAAGGGTCATGGTACAGGACAGTTCCTGGAAGGCATGGCCAATTTCTATCCAGGGCAGAAGGTGTGTCTTCTGGAGGATGTAATAACCACCGGCGGGACTCTTCTTACAGCCTGTCAAAGGGTCAGTGATGCAGGGCTGGAGGTCAAGCTCATTCTATGCGTGCTGGACCGTCAGGAGGGCGGTACCGAAAACATACTCCAGGCCGGATATGACCTGCAATGCATATTCACCCGCAATAGCCTGCTGGAGGCAGCCAAAGGTGCATGAATGCCATTCTGGTGCAAGCTGCTTATTCTCATTGGAATAGCGACCATTATTAGCTCCTGCCAGGGGCACAGGGCGACTGATTTTTTATGGCCGGAACTGGGGGATTCTTACATACAGACCACCAGCGATTGGACCAGACAGGATTCTTTGCATTCAGGACTGGATACCATGATTATCGCTAGGGCTACATACAAAAGTCCGGAATGGATGCAGGCTTATGCCGAAAAGAAGGCCTCTGATTATGGCCTCACAGAAGATGAGAAAACCAAGCTGCAGGAGGACCTGCAATATTCTCTGCAACAGGAGACAGAAATATTTCTGGCCCTTTTCAAGGGTGACAAGGCCCGGAGCAGGCTGGTCTTTGAGGACCCTTTGTGGTCCATATTTGTGCTGAAAAATGATAAAAAATTATATCCTCTTGAGGTGCGGGAAAGCAGGGAGCCACTTGCCAAGCTGAAATCCTTCTACCCGTACGCCAACAGATGGCAGGATCATTATGTCCTGAGATTTCCTGCGTTACAGGCAGATTCTTTTGAACTGGTCATGTCCGGACCTTTGGGCAGAATTGAACTCAGCTGGTGAGGTGTTCTTGAGGACAGTCATTCTTTTACTCTTGCTTTTTACCTGGCCCTTGCCGGCCCAGGCCTGGCAACCCGTCATCACAGGCAACTCCAAAGCCCCTGAAAGGCTTTTGGTGGTGGACAAGAAAAACCAGTCTTTTTTTGTTTTTTCCAATAAAAGCCCTTTGATAAAAGAATATCAGTGGCAGTGCACTACCGGAGAAGGCCTGGGGGATAAGGAACTGGAAGGAGACCTAAAGACCCCGGAAGGCATATATTTCATTGAGCGAAAAATTGACACCAGTTACATGGACCGGGAACTTTACGGGGAAATGGGTCTGACACTGAACTATCCCAACCCTGTGGACAGGGCTAAGGGCAAGACAGGCTTCGGCATCTGGATACATGGCCGGGGAAAGGAAGTCGTGCCTTTTGATACAGAGGGATGTGTGGCCATGGATATGAAATATATGTATAAACTGGAGGAAATGGTCAAGCCGTGGTATACTCCGGTGATTATAACATCCACCATGGAGTGGATTCCTGACGAGATAGAGCTGGAAAAGTCACGGAAAATCGCCGATCTGAGCAGAAACTGGGCCCGGGCCTGGGCTGATGCAGCGGACGACTACTTTTCTTTTTATGCTCCGGACGAGTTTTCCAGAAGCAGTGCTCAGAGTTTTTCAAGTTTCAGGGACCACAAGAAGAGCCTTTTTCAGGCATATGACTGGATAGATGTATTTATAGAAGACCCCAAGGTGCTGCAGGGTCCGGATTACTGGGTGAGTTACTTCGGACAGATTTTCAATTCATCCGGTTTTTTTTCCGGGGGAATTAAAAGGCTGTACTGGCAGAAGGACGAATCCGGGCAACTCAGGATAGTCGGCGAAGAGTTTCGCAATCTGAATAAGCCGGGCCTCCTGGATAATTATCGCCTTAAGCGGGGGGAAGAACTTGAGCAGGTTCTGGAAAAATGGCGCAAGGCCTGGCTGAAGGCTGATGTTGATAAATATGCCTCATTTTACCACCAGGGCGCTGTTCAAAATAATTTAACCGGTCTGGATAATATATTATCCCAGAAAAGGGATCTCTGGAGCAGGGGTCATGTTCCGGCTTCCATCGAAATCTCGCAGGTGCAGACGGAGGTGAGCGAAAACAGTTTTGAAATCAGCTTCAAGCAGGCATACTCCAGCAAAACCGGTTACCGGGACAAGGGTTTTAAAACCCTCAGCCTGGTCCCGAAAGCAGGCGGTAACTGGCTGATTTTGCATGAAGACTGGACAGAGATCAGATAATGGGTAAGAAATACAGCGTGCTCCTGATGCGGGACGATACCTCTGTTAGAAGGTTCAGGGTGCGTCCCTTCTGGATCAAGTTTTTTGCTCTTTTTTTTGTCATTCTGGGGATTGTTGCGGGTGCAGGGGTTTACTTCAGCGTGTTGTTTTTTCAGGAAAAAGAACAGCTGGAAACCAGGCTGCAAAGAGTATCCGGCAAACTGGAGCAGACCGCGAAAGAACTGGAGAATAAAAGAAATCTACAGGCTGTATTTGAAACCTATGAAGCCCGTGACCTGCATTCATTGTTAACTGTCCCTGATGCATACCGGGAAAGCTCAACTGTGCTGGATCTAAGTGAAGTGTTTGCATATAAAGACAAAAGGATTGTCAGTATAGATAATATTCAGGCAAGCTTCAATAATGACAGAATGAGGGTCCAGCTTGAAATCAACAACCTGATGGAAGGCGAAACAATTAGCGGCCGTGTATTTCTGCATGTTGTGCGCAGAGACGGTGGCCAGGTGGACCTGGAGCTGGAACATGAGGACCTTTACTATACCATTGCCAGGTTTAAAGAAGTGGATGTAACCTTCCAACTCCCTGGAAGCTTGGACCCTCAAAACATTTTCGCCCTGCGCATCAAGGTCGAGAATGATGACCAGGAGCTTATCTACAGCGAGACCTTCCCCCTTTCCAATATCCTGGTGCAACGGATTCAATAGCTTCGGCAGTCGGGGCGAAATCCCCTGTCCAGTCCGGCAACAGCCGGAATTCATGACCCGGCCAGGACAGCATACAGGCATGCAGCAGCATCTTGCTGCACTCTCCGGTACGGCCGTATTTGCAGTCACCTATTATGGGGTGTCCGCTCAGGGAAAGCTGGACCCTGATCTGGTGAGTACGTCCTGTAAGTATTTCTATCTCTGCCAGGGTTTTGCCCTTGCGGTTCGTTATGGCTCTGACCCTGGACAAGGCCGGTTTTCCACGGGGTGAGGACTGCATCATTTCATGGGTCTTCAGGAGCCTGTGCTCCAGCTTGACCCATCTGGAAGGCCATGGGCCATGAATCCAGGCCAGGTAGAGTTTTTGTACCCGGTTACTTTTCCATGCCTGGTGCATGCTTTTGAGCCAGGTGTAGTTTTTGGCGGCCAGAAGAAGACCGGAGGTATCCTTGTCCAGTCTGTGCACCAGGGAAGGTGAGAAATCCACTCCGGCGTAGTGCTTGCGCAGGCGAAGGACCATGTTGTCCCTGCGGGCCGAGGTACCGGAATGAACAGGTACTCCTGCGGGCTTGTTGAGGACAACAAAGTCATTGTTTTCATGCACTATGTCCAGATCCCCGGCCCGCTGAGGATCATCTCCGGTTTCCGGATAATGAGGTGGAATACGAACCGTATCCCCGGAATATACCCGGTCGTAAGGCTTGCTTCTTTTGCTGTTGACCCTGACCTGACCGGTACGTATGAGTCGCATAATACCTGAACCTGGAAACTCTTTGCCAAGCACCCTTTTCAGGTAGGAAAAGAGTTTCTGACCCGATTCAGAAGGGGTTACACGGCACTGCCGGGCTGTCTGCTTCTGGATGTTTCCGGACAAGACTGGTTCTAAAACTCCATTTTATAAGCCAGCAAGATGGTTCTTTGTTCCTGCATACCGGTTATGCCGGGATGGGTATTTACGCACACTACCAGTTCTTTCCGGCCGTCCCCATCTATGTCGTAAAGACCGAAGTCTTCTATGCTGGCCTTGATGCGCCGGGTGTTCCAGTGCAGATTTAGTCCTATTTCATCCCAGAACAGGGCGTGGATCTCGCCCTCGGGAAAATTGCGGTATCTTTGAAAGACACTGGCCAGACGCCCTGAAAAGTGCTTATGGGCCAGAAGATGATATTCATCCTGGCCTTCAAACCGGGCAGTTATCAGTCTTGTGGGGATATAGTAGTAGCTTACCTCTCTTTCTCTGGGAGACGGCTGTCCCATTCCAGGCATCCTTTCGTCTGTCTCTATGCCCAGTCCTGAACCGGCATATTCCTCGCTTGTAGTATAACGTCGATTGTTGTTGGAATATACCTCCAGACGATCATTGTCTGCTACAACCACCAGGTGGTCGTCGTTTCTTGGAAGGAAGGCAAAGTTAAAGATATTGGCTTTGTCTGGCAGTGTTATGCCCCGGCCTAGTTCCGGCCCATTGCTGGTCATCATTACTTCCTGAACGCCGCCGGGTCTGAACAACCTGGTCCCGCTCGAGAGAGGCTGCCCCACCAGGGTGTGTTTGTATTGAGGAGGTACTTTTACCACGTTCATGAAAAAAGTAATCCTGAGATGCATCTCCTGGAACTCGTTGTTTTTAAATCCCAGGATATATGACCTGGCCCGCTTATCCTGGATTGCAGAGACTATAATTTCCTTTTCCCCGTTGTTGTTGATGTCAAGCAGGTTTATGTTGAGGTTCTGATATGTTCCCGGGGCCTCGTAAGTACTTATGTGCTGCAGGCGCTTTTCGTGCATGCGGTAGGCATGCAGCCTGCGCTGGCTCAGGATGAATATGTTTTTTTCTCCGCTTCCCTGGGTGTCGCCTACTGCCACTCCGACACTGGAGAATGGGAGAGTCTGGCTGCGCCACCTGCCGGTTGCCTGGGGATCATCCTGGAATTGAAAGTGGGGGCTGATATAGGCCTCATCTTCGGGTGGAGCTTCGGCAACCGGTCCAACAGGTGTCAAGTCTTCCAGGTCGTCTTGATCCTCAACCCCTTTAATCACCATGGCTGTAAGTTCTTGAGCCAGGTCTTCCAGGTCAGGAATGAGCTGCCCCAGTGAACTCTCCCTGTCAAGCCTTTGGCGCTCCATATCGGGGCCCACAACGTATATTTCCAGGTTGCAGATGTTATTTACAATATTGGCCACGCCGTAAACCAGAAAGTCAGCATCGAGCTGGGCGGCGATCATGAGCGCTTCATCTTCTGTGGCAGGGGGGGTGTCGACTAGCTGGTTGACTTCACCGGGGGGGATGGGCGAAGTCTGTCCAGTGCGTGTCAATCTGGAACTGAGCATGGACTGAATACCCTGTTTTAAATAGGCATATTCTTGTGGTCCATATATTTCTATGGGCATGACTGCATATTTTTTAGGCCCATGTCCAGCCCAGACCTGGGTACTAAAGGCCAGCAAAAAAATCAGAAAAAACAGAACTATTTTTGGCATGTAAGACATCCTCCATGTGGTGGGCTTGCCCTTGACGGTAATATGTTCATTGTCCTAGAGCAGGCAAGTGTTTGTCAATATGAATTTAACACTACAGCGATACTTTATTTTAGCTGGAAGGGGACTGGCTCCCCGCACTTATTTTTATTAAAAATGATCTTGGTTTTATTGGAAAAAATAAGTGCGGGGAGAGCCAGTCCCCGCAGGTCAATCATAAGTTTCGCTGTAGTGGTAAGTCTTCCTTAGGAAAA
>PWSL01000029.1 GCA_003563255.1 Desulfonatronospira sp.
ACCCGGGCTAGAATAGGAATTGGTTCAAGCAACTGTCAAGACATTTTATTTCTTGTCATTGACCTCAGTATAATCGGCGTCCACTACGTCTTCATCAGGGTTCCGGGCCTCCTGCTGCCCAGCCTGGGCATGAGGATCGCCCTGCTCCTGTGCACCGCCCTCACCCGGCTGGGTCTTCCGGGCGTAGAGCTTTTCCGCCAGCTTGTGCGAGGCCTGGGACAGGTTTTCGGTGGCCTTGCGGATGGCGTCCTCGTCATTTCCCTCCTGGACGTTTTTCAGCTCCTGGATTTTGTTCTCGATGTCCGCCTTGAGTTCGGCATCCAGGTTTTCCCCCAGGTCCCTGATGGATTTTTCAGTGGTATAAATCAGGGTATCGGCATGGTTTCTGGCTTCAATGAGTCTCTGCTTCTTTTTGTCTTCCTCGGCATGGCTTTCTGCTTCCTTAATGAGCTTGTTGATCTCATCCTCTGACAGGCCGCTGGATGCGGTGATCTGGATAGACTGCTCCTTGCCGGTGCCGGTATCTTTGGCTGAGACGTTGACCAGGCCGTTGGCATCGATGTCAAATGTGACTTCGATCTGAGGAACGCCGCGGGGCGCAGGGGGGATGCCGGTCAGCTCAAAGCGTCCCAGGGTCATATTGTCGGCTGCCATGGGACGTTCGCCCTGGAGAACATGGATGGACACCGAGGGCTGATTGTCCGCAGCAGTGGTAAATATCTGGCTTTTGCGCGTGGGTATTGTGGTGTTGCGATCAATGAGCTTGGTAAACACCCCGCCCATGGTTTCAATGCCCAGAGACAGGGGGGTGACGTCCAAAAGAAGTACGTCTTTGACATCCCCGGCGAAGATGCCCCCCTGTATGGCGGCGCCCATGGCCACTACCTCGTCGGGATTGACGCTTTTGTTGGGGTCTCTGCCGAAGAATTCGGCCACCTTCTGCTGTACCAGGGGCATCCTGGTCATGCCGCCCACAAGCAGTACCTGGTTGATGTCGTTGGCCTTTAAATCAGCGTCGTTCAGGGCCTTTTCGCAGGGTCCGATGGTCCTCTGAACCAGATCTTCCACCAGGCTTTCCAGCTTGCTTCTGGAGAGCTTCATGTTCATGTGTTTGGGACCGTGTTGATCTGCGGTGATAAAGGGCAGATTTATGTCGGTCTCCATGGTGGTGGACAGTTCTTTCTTGGCCTTTTCCGCTGCTTCCCGGAGCCTTTGCAGGGCCATTCGGTCCTGGGAAAGGTCAATGCCGTTTTCCCTTTTGAACTCGGCCACCAGATGGTTGATGATGCGCTGGTCAAAGTCTTCCCCACCCAGGAAGGTGTCCCCGTGAGTGGAACGGACTTCCACCAGGTTGTCGCCCACTTCCAGGATGGATATATCAAAGGTGCCACCGCCCAGGTCGAAGACGGCGATTTTTTCATTAACGTTTTTATCCGTCCCGTAAGACAGAGATGCTGCAGTAGGTTCGTTTATGATGCGTTTGACTTCCAGTCCCGCTACCCTGCCGGCATCTTTGGTGGCCTGGCGCTGGCTGTCGTTGAAATAGGCCGGTACAGTAATGACTGCCTCGGTTACAGTCTCTCCCAGGTAAGCTTCTGCATCGCTTTTGAGCTTCTGCAGGATCATGGCTGATATCTCGGGCGGGCTGTAAGTGCTGTCGCCCACTTTGACGTGAGCATCATCGTTTTTGCCTTTGACAATCTTGTATGAGCACCTTTCGATCCAGTTTTTGAGAACAGGGTCGTCATATTGACGCCCCATGAGGCGCTTGACTGAATAAACCGTTTTTTCCGGGTTGGTCACAGACTGCCTTTTGGCTATTTCCCCAACAAGGCGTTCTTTATCGGTGAAAGCTACAATGGAGGGGGTTGTACGTCCCCCTTCCGGGTTGCTGATGCATTTGGCTTCCTTACCCTCCATTACATAAACGCAGCTATTGGTGGTTCCCAGGTCGATTCCGATTATCTTTCCCATATTTTCAAGCCTCCTTAAATAATGTCTTTATTATCACTATAGCGACACTTTGTGATAATTATTGCTTCGTCCACCGGGGACAGGCACCCAGCACTTATTTTGAAAAATCCATCAGTCTTCTGTCGTATCTGTTCAGCGCTTTTAAGGAAAGCAGGGGACAGGCACTCCGGGACCCACTTGAGCATCATTTTGTGCTCAAATCGACTTATTTTTTGGGACAAGCGGGTCCCGGAAGAGCCAGTCCCCGTGCTACATGCAAAGCGCTGAACAGATACCTTCTGTCAGAAAAACAATTGCGGGGAGCCGGTCCCCGTGCTGCATGCAAAGTGCAAAGCGCTAAACAGACACGTCGCTGTAGTGTTACTGATTGAATTCATAAGTCTCCTGAAAAAGTTGTAAAGACGTTCTTACTCATTTTTTAGGAGAACTCATTTTGCTGACCAGGACCTTGGCCGGTCTTATTAGCCTGTCACCTAGCATATAGCCCTTTTGCATGACATGGCAGATTTTGCCTTCGTCCATGTCGTCGCGTTCCTGCTGGGCCATTGCCTCGTGATAGTTGGGATCGAAGTCCTGGCCTTCCTGGCCGACCTGCTGAAGCTTATTTTTGTCCAGCACCTGGTAAAACAGGTTCAGGGTCATCTCCACTCCCTGGACCAGGTCTTTGCAGGCCTCGTTTTTACGACCGTGTTCGAGGGCCAGTTCCAGGTTGTCTATTACCGGGATGACTTCTTCGATAAATGATGACACTGCGTACCTGCAGTATTCTTCCTTTTCTCGGGTTAGTCTTTTCTTGTAATTTTCAGAGTCCGCGATTGCCTTGAGGGCATTGTTTTTTTGTTCCCGCAACAGCTCGCACTCGGGACAGATATTCTGCCTGCAAAGATCTTTCATCTCCTGTTCAGAGAGCTGAGAACCTGAGTCTTCCCCGGAGAAATCCAGGTACTGGTCATCGTATTCCTGAAAGTTTTCCTTACTGGAAGAATCTTCCGGGTTTTTATCCGGACTGTAGGAGTCTTTGGGTTTTTGTGATTTATTCCGGTCTTCCATGGACATATATAATCCTCCGTATTTGATCTAAGGCCTGCCACTTGTCCTGCCGCTTGTCCTGCCACGCGCTTCGCGTGGTTCGCGTAGTTCGCGTAGTTATTTTTCTGACAGGATTTTATGCTGTAAGCCACTGACATGCAGCGAGATTTTATTCAAGACAGGTCAATTCTCTGAAGTTGAGTTGTCATGCTCATAAATTTCTCGAAATATTTGACTAAGAATTCTGGCGGTCAAGTCAACAGCCGGGATTATCCTGGAATAGTTCATGCGCGTAGGACCGATGATGCTGACATAGCCCAGGCTGTCGTCCTGCAGGCTGTAAGGAGATGAGATGACGGCATAGTCGCTCAGTTCTTCCAGGTCTTGCTCCCGTCCCATGAGAATGCTCAGTCCGTCGCTTTCCAGGGTATTGTCCAGGAGTTTGAGCAGCTTGGACCTCTCTTCCAGGAGTTTGAAAACCTCCCGCATTTTGGAGAGGTCAGTAAAATCTGTATCCTGAAAGAGATAGTGAGTGCCGTCCACGTAGACCTGGCGGTTGTTGCCGGGATCAAATGACTCCCTGGCCAGTTTGAGGGCATTCTGGTACAGGTGGTCAAACTGTTTGCGGGCTTTCTGCATCTGGGTGACAATGCCGGCGCGGACCTGTTGCAGGGTTTTTCCCTGATAGTGCTCATTCAGGTAATTGCTGAATTTTTCCAGGTCGTCGGCCGTTATGTCGGTTTGCACGCTTACCACCTTGTTTTGAACCAGTCCGCCTTCCATTACCAGGATAGACATTACCAGTCCGGGGCGGAGAAGGATAAAATCAATGTGTTTCCAGCGAATATTCTGCTGGCTGGGTGTAATGACCAGGCATATCTGTTTGGAAAGGGAGGAAAGCACCTTGGATGCCTGACTCAGAGTCTGGGTCAGGTCTGGACCCACCCTGGACAGGGATGCTTTAATATTTTTCTCTACTTCACCTGATATAGGTTCTACGTCCAGCCTGGAGTCCAGGTAATATCTGAAACCTTTGGTGGATGGTATTCTCCCGGCGGAAGTGTGAGGCTGCTCAATAAATTTTTCTTCGGCCAGGTCAGCCATAATGTTCCTGATGGATGCCGGGCTGAGGTTCAGACTGGATTTTCTGGACACCGTCCTGGAACCCACAGGCCGGCCGGACTGAATATAGCTCCTGACTATGGTAAAAAGGACGTCTGCCTGTCTTTGGTCCAGGTTCATAGTTGATACCTCTTTGGTGCTGCAGCGAAACCTTGATTGATGTTTGGGCCTTGACTGAGATCTTGCAAGTTGAAAGTGATCGATTGACTGTCTTGCGAGTTAAAAGTTAAAATCTGTATGCCTCCTCTCTCTCCCAGGCGTTTAGCACAAATTTCGGAACAACATGTTGTTTCATTTTCAAAGGCATCCAAGAGGTTTTGCCCACGGAACACACGGAAGGACACGGAAGCTTATAAAGCGTTGCGAAGCAAAGCATATTCCGTGATATTCCGTGTATTCCGAAAATGTTGTCGCGGGACTGTCCCAAGTGGGATAAGAGCATTTCTTTATCTTGGGTTGCGGGCATTGTCCCCATTAGCACTCTTTACTGTAGAGTGCTAAGGAAGTAACAACGCCCGGTTAATCTGTCAAGACGCACTACTGCAAACAGTAAGGCAGGCAGCGCTGATAAGGAACAGGGACAGGGTGGAAAAAGGAATGGGCGAATGCCTTATCACTACAGCGAAACTTATAAAACTTTTCAACCTGTCTAAATTGGGGACAGGCACCCCCGCACTTATATTTATTACAAATGATCTTGGTTTTATTGGAAAAAATAAGTGAGGGGAGAGCCAGTCCCCGGAGGTCAATAAATAAGTTTCGCTGTAGTGTTATTCCTGAAGCTTAAAGACATAGTCGTGCAGAGCCTGCACCCATGGCCGGGCCTGGGACCCGGATACCATAGTAAACTTGGCGGCATCCAGGACTGAATAGGCAGGACGCCTGGCCTTCTGGGGAAAATCCCTGGAGGTGATCGGAGTGATACCGGTGCTGAACCCGGCGCATATCAAGGATTCTGAAGCAAGCTCACACCAGGAGGCCTGACCTTTGTTGACCACGTGGTAAAGCCCGCTGGTCTCTTTATTGACCAGTTCCATGGAGTATCTGGCCAGATCCAGAGTGCAGGTAGGCGAGCCCACCTGGTCATGGATGACACTCAATACCTTTCCGGTCTTGGCCATGCTTATCATTTTATGCACAAAGTTGGTCTTGAAGGGTCCGAAAAGCCATGCGGATCTTATGACGAGCAGGCCGTCCCAAGGCTTTTTCATAAGGACCACTTCCCCTGCAAGCTTACTATTGCCGTAAACCGACAGTGGGCGGGGTTCGTCTTCAGTAGTGTAGGGGGTTTGTTTTTTTCCGTCAAAAACATAATCCGTACTGTAATGCAGCAACCGGACGTTGTTTTCCCGGCACACTTTTCCCAGGATGGCCGGAAGGTCCCGGTTGAGGCGGTAGGCCTCCTGCTGTTCGTCCTCGGCCTGGTCTACGCCGGTGAAGGCTACAGCGTTGGCAAGCAGCTTCACGTTGTTTATGCGGATATAGTTCTCCATTTGCCGCAGGTCAAAGAGGTCCAGTTCATCCCTGCCAGGGGCAAGGATGGTCCAGCCGGCCTGCTGCATTACATGCACCAGGGCCTGTCCCAGAAGTCCGGTGCGGCCTCCGGCGATAAGTGCTGTGCCAGTATTCATTCCCGCTCCTTGTACCTTGAGAGTTGAAGGTTGAAGGCCTGCCATGCGGTGGCGTGGTAAAAAAGTCAACCCGGTCAAACCACGCTTGCGCGTGACGGTCAGTTAATTGATAATCTTTCATGAAAAAATTGTTTTCACCCCCGGGTGATGAAAGTTGCGTAAAAAGAGCAAAGCAATAGTTTAAGAAAAAAGATTCATGATTTTAGTTGCTTAGCACAAATTTCAAACCAACATGTTGGTCGTTAAAATCGGTTCGTGGTTCTTCGTTCCTGGTTACCTCTTGTTCCCAGGCTGGAGCCTGGGAACAAGAGAAGAAAGAAAAGAAAAGAAAAAAATCCCTGCTTGCATGTTTGTGGGGACAGGCACCCCGGCACTAATTTTTTTATTGAACAAGAAACAGATTAGAAAAATAAGTGCCGGGAGAGCCAGTCCCCGTGCTCAACGCGTCCTGCAAGGGTTAACCGAATGATGCCCC
>PWSL01000401.1 GCA_003563255.1 Desulfonatronospira sp.
AGCCATGGCGGGGGTTCAGCGCTTGGCAGTGGGACTGTCCCCGCACTTATTTTTGAAAATCTCATGGCTGTAACTTATTCATCAGAAAAATAAGTGCGGGACTGTCCCAAGTGTGGGATACGAGCACTTCTTTATCTTGGGTTGCGGGCATAGTCCGCTTTAGCTGTAGTGTTCTGCTGCATTTCTTGAAAAGAGTGTATCTGTTTAGCGCTTTGCATGTGGCATGGGGACTGGCTCTTCCGGGACCCACTTGTCCCAGAAATCGAGTCATTTTGAGCACACAAATGATGCTCAAGTGGGTCCCGGAGTGCCTGTCCCCTGCTTTCCATAAAAGCGCTAAACAGATACAAAAGAGTTTAAAGACGGCTGAAGACATGTCAAGTAAAAGATTGTAAGGATTGCAAAAGTTTGTCGGGGATAGCTGTTCAGCGCTTTGCATGTGGCACGCGGTGCCTGTATCATAATTAGCGACTTACCGGTAACATCCAAACCCTCAAGACACCTTGAGTCCCATCCATTTATAGATAAGTTCCAGATCCAGGCTGGATCGGACCTGCTCAGCCAGGCGGTCCAGGGCCTGGTCCGGGTTGTAGATACAGCAGATGCGCTCTTTGGGTGTCAGTCCTTTGCGGCTGCGCAGGCTGTCGATGAACCAGCGTCTGAATTCGTCGGCATCGAAAATTCCGTGCAGGTAAGTACCCCAGACCAGCCCGCTTTCAGAGAGAATCCCCTCATTTTTCCCGTCAGGAAGCCGCAAGAGCGCCCGGCCCCCGAGACGGCTGACTCCATGGTGGATTTCATAGCCCAGGACATTGAGTCCGGACTGTATATGGGTGGCCTCCACCCGGGTCAGGGTTTTCTGGTGGGCCATTTCCGTATAAATATCCAGAAGGGCGGCGGCCTGCACTTTCTGTCCCGGGGATTCCAGCTCAAAGGGGTCGCTTATTTCATTACCAAGCATCTGCAGCCCTCCGCAGATGCCGATTATTTCCACCTTCTGCTCAGAGCCAAGTCTGGAAATGGCAGCCTTGAGCCCGGTCTGCTGCAGCCAGGCCAGGTCCTGGAATACGTTTTTGCTGCCGGGGATAATAACTGCATCCAGTCCCTGCAGGTCTTGAGGAGAACGTACTGTTTCCAGGCTTACGTCCGGTTCCAGACGCAGGGCGTCAAAATCGGTGAAATTGCTTATGTGGGGCAGATCCGCTACGCCCACCCGGACACAGTCTTCTGCCGGGCCGTTCTGGTCCTTAATGCCCTCTTTCCAGCCCACTGAATCCTCGTCCGGCAGATCCAGGTTCTGCAAGTAGGGCACTACTCCCACCACCGGCCTGCCGGTGTGCTGCAGGGTCAGTTCAAAGGCGTTTCCCAGCAGGGAGGCATCCCCCCGGAACTTGTTGACCACAAAGCCTCGGATGAGTTTTCGCTCCCACTCGGCCAGGACCTCCATGGTCCCGGCAAAGGAAGCGAACACCCCGCCGCGGTCGATGTCCCCCACGATGAGGACCGGAGAGCGGGCGTATTCGGCCATGGCCATGTTTACTATGTCGTGGCTTTTGAGATTTATTTCAGCCGGACTGCCGGCCCCTTCCAGGACCAGGACGTCGAATTCCCGGCCCAGGCTGTCATAGGCTTCCCTGGCGGCCTGGAATGCCTTGGGCTTGTAATCCACGTAACCTGTTGCACCCATGTTGCCCACTGCCTGACCGTTGATTATCACCTGACACCCGGTCTGGCTACTGGGCTTTAGAAGCACCGGGTTCATGCGCACGTCCGGCTCCAACCGGGCGGCCTGGGCCTGGACCACCTGGGCCCGGCCCATTTCACCGCCCTGGCTGGTGACAAAGGAATTAAGAGACATGTTCTGGGATTTAAAGGGCGCAGGCCGGTATCCATCCTGGAGCAGTATGCGGCACATGGCAGCGGCCAGGATGCTTTTGCCGGCATTGGAGCTGGTGCCCTGAAACATGATGGCCGGCGGTTTTGCTTTGGCCGGCCTGGGTGGTTTTGCAGTGAGAACGCTGTGCATGGCCCGGACAAGCATCTGGTTTTCCCGGGAAGAGCGCACCGCCACCCGCACGTGCCTGTGGTCCAGACCCTGAAAATTGGAGCAGTCCCTTACAGCCAGGCCATGCTTTTCAAGGAGTACGGCTGTTAGTTCTGAAGCTTCGGGCAGGCGCTCATCCAGCCCCAGGAGCAGGAAGTTGGCCTGTCCGGGGTAGATCTTTATGCCTGGAATCTCCCCCAGGCTTTGAGACAGGCTGTGGCGCTTCCGGGCGACGTACTTCCTTGTATTAAGCACAAAATCATGGTCCTGCAGGGCCTGCACCCCGGCGGCCTGGGCCAGAACGTTCACCGACCAGAAGGGCTGGATGCCTGATACGGCCCGGACAACCTCCGGGTCTGCCAGGGCCAGGCCCAGGCGCAGACCGGGCAGAGCGAACATCTTGGTCATGGACAAAAGGACCATGACATTAGAGGGACGGTTTTGCACCAGGCTGTCAAAATCAGGTACAAAATCGCCAAAGGCCTCATCCACTACAAAAAGGCTGTCTGGAAAGTCCGCGGCCAGGCTGCGTATCCCGGCTGCATCCACGTCTAAGCCGGTGGGGTTGTTGGGACGGCAGATAAAGACCAGATCCCGGCCCTGCAGATGAGGGGCAAGCTCAGCCGGATCCAGGGCAAAATCCACGGCCTGGTCCAGGTTGAATCGATGCACCTTAAGTCCTGCAGCAAGGCAGGCCCGGGCGTAATCAGCGTAGGTGGGGGCGGGTATCACGGCCCGCTTAAAATTCATGGCCAGCGGAAGCAGAGAAATGATCTCGGCTGTACCATTGCCTGCCAGGACCTCTTGCGGCCGGGTATTGTAGCGCCGGCAGGCGGCCTGGACCAGGTCGCAGGCCCCGGGGTCGGGGTAATGGGCCGCCTTTTCCAGGGTTGTGCTTATCAGCGGTCGCAGCCATTCCGGAAATCCCAGGGGATTGATGCTGGCGGAAAAGTCCACAATTGCATCAGGGCTAAGCCCGGACTTGCGGGCCAGGGCAGAGATGTCCCCGCCGTGGGGCTGCTGGGGGGATGTGCTCATGTCTTAGCCTTCGTGGGCATTTTCAATGCCCACTTCTTCAAAGGTTTTAATATCCGCCAGGATTCTGGTACAGGCATCCAGGATGTGCATGGCCAGGGCTGCACCTGTGCCTTCGCCCAGGCGCATCTCCAGATCCAGCAGGGGGGTCAGGCCTAAGTGCCTGAGCATGTACTCGTGTCCTGTTTCCCGGGAGCGGTGCCCGGCAAAGATATACTGCCCGGCTGCAGGGCATAGTTCGCAGGCTATCAGGGCCCCGGCGGTGGAGATGAGTCCGTCGCAGACCACCGGAATCTGTCTCGCTGCCGCGCCTATGACCAGGCCGGCCAGTCCCCCGATCTCCAGTCCGCCTACCCTGGCCAGAACGCCCATGGGGTCGGCAGGGTCCGGGCGGTTAAGATCCAGAGCCCTTTTTATGACTTGCGTCTTGAGTTCAAGGCCCTGCTCGTCCAGTCCAGTACCCGGTCCTACCAGTTCTTTGAGGGGCAGCCCGGAATAAACCGCTATAATGGCGGAAGAGGCAGTGGTATTGCCTATGCCCATGTCCCCGGTGCCCAGAAGATCCAGGCCCTGGCTCTCAGCCAGCTGGTTTGCAATGCCAATACCGGCCTCGACGGATGCTGCTGCCTCCTCCCGGGTCATGGCCGGGCCTGTGGCCATGTTGGCAGTGCCTTTGCGGATTTTTTTGTGCAGGATATCAAGTCCTGGATCAAAATCGTGGCTTACTCCCAGGTCGGCCACCCTGACCCTGGCCCCGGCGTGGGCAGCCAGGACATTTATGGATGCCCCGCCCTGGACGAAATTGTAGACCATCTGGGCCGTGACTTCGCTTGGAAAGAGGCTGACCCCCTCTTCCACCACCCCGTGATCACCGGCACAGGTGACTATTGTTTTCCGGTCAAGCTTTACATCCAGCCGGCCGCAGATGGAGGCCAGACGGGCCGCTGCCGGTTCCAGCCGGCCCAGACTTCCCCGCGGCCTGGCCTGGTTCGCCAGACGCTTCAGGGCAGCTGATTTTATTTCCTGGTCCGGCTGGGTTATGTTCTTAATGGTTTGCTCAAGTAGAGTCATTGGCTGTTCCTTTGGTTTGCAGGTGATTATTTCAATCTGAGAGGCATCCCGCTGACCACAAAATAGGCCTCATGGGCCAGGGATGCGGTCCGCTGGTTGATGCGGCCCATCATGTCCCGGTACCTGCGCGAAAGTGAGTCCCCGGGGACAAGGCCCATGCCCAGTTCGTTACTGACCACGAATACATGGCAGGGCGGGGCTGCAAGCAGGGCAAAGAAATTTTCCAGTTGCGGGCAGGTGTCTTCCTGCACAAGCTCCTGGTGCATGAGATTGCCCAGCCATACGGTGAGGCAGTCCAGGACTGCGGCCTGGGTGTCCCCGGGGAGTCTGGACAGGGCTTGTGCCGGGTCCAGGGGTTCTTCAACAGTAAAAAAGGACTGTCCGCGCTCCTGCTGGTGTCTCTGGATTCTCTGGTGCATTTCTTCATCCAGGGCCTGGGCCGTGGCTATAAACGCTTTTTGCTCAAAGGTCTGCATCAGCTGCAGGGCAAAGGAGCTTTTGCCGCTTCTGCATCCGCCGCAGATATACGTCACCCGGTTCACTGCCTGGCCTCCTGTATGGCCTTTAGAGAGCCCTGAAAATGTTTGCTGGAGAAGATTTCCAGGGTGACCACTAAGGGCGGTGTCTTGCTGTCAAAACTCGATAAGAGCCAGGCCAGCAGGTCCCTGTCCATGTGCTGCAGCCCTGTGTGATCCCGGCCCTCACTGTTTAAGGCATGCAGGTGAATTATCCGGGTATGCTCCAGCCACCTGTCCAGGCAGGCAGACAGGTCGTCGCCCCGGACCTGGAGGTGGCCAAGGTCCATGCACAGGGAAAAGCCCATCTCCAGCACCCAGGGCCAGATGAGTTCATGGTCGTAGTCTAAGTTTTCAATGCATAACAGCCCGGGTTCAACTTCCCGGGAAAGCTCTTCCAGGCTTTTGCGGCACTGCTCCTGCCAGGCGGGCAGGCAGTCTTTGTCCCCGGGAGGATCGTTCAGGTGCACTACCCAGCCCAGGGGATTCAAGGGCAGCATGAGTCCGGTGACGTACTTCCAGGTATCCACGCAATGGCGGCGCTGGTTTTCATCCCGGGAGCCCGGATACAGGTCCAGAGGCAGGTGCACGGTGTAGCTAAGGCCGGAGTCCTTTGCCAGAGACTGCATCAGGCGTACCTGGGATGCATCCGGGATGCTGGACTGTTCTCCGGACTCAAAAAGTATCAGTTCCACATCATCCACCTTGTCCTGAAGATAATACAGGTTGGGCAGGATGTGGTCCGGGATGATGTAGGATGTAGTCCCCAGCCGCCATGTGGAATTGGATTTTAAAGTCAATGAGTAACTCCTTATATTCCGGATATACGCAGGGTGTAAGCATTCAGGGGGCCTCGGTGGTGACTGCTGGCATCAGGCCGGGGACTGTCCCCAGGCCGTTTGCAGTACCCTCTGAATGGTTACCGCAGGATTATCAAACCACTATGGCGCAGATGGCGCACAGAGCGGCTGTTTCCACAACCTCTGTGGCTGCTCCCACTGTATCTCCGGTGATGCCGCCTATTTTTTTCAAACACCACAGGCTGAAAAGATATGCTGCCACAGCGCCCAGGATCAGGGCGGCCACGCCGGCACCTCCTGCCAGCAGAGATGCGATGCCTGCAATACCAAGGGTCCAGTATATGTCGGACCTGCGGCGACTGTTTATAAAGATGGAAGCCAGTCCGCCGGTGGAGCGGGCGTAGGGCAGCAGGGCCATACTGCACACCTGGGCCGCGCGCCCCAGTACCGGGGCCAGGACCAGGGCCTTCCAGGCGACCACCGGGGGCATGGAGGTCAGAGCGGCCCACTTTAGCCCCAGAACAGCAAAAAGGGCTACAACGCCCATGGTCCCCACGTGGCTGTCGCGCATGATGTCCAGGATTTTCTCCCTGGACCTGGCACTGAAAAAACCGTCAGCTGTATCAGCCACTCCGTCCAGGTGCAGAAAACCGCTCAGGCCGGACAAAGTTAGAATTCCAACTAAGGAGGCGGCCATGGGCGGCAGTCCCAGGAGCAGGGCCAGAGTGTATGCCAGTCCGGCACCCACACCGAT
>PWSL01000093.1 GCA_003563255.1 Desulfonatronospira sp.
CTGAAACCCTGTCATAAAAAACAAGAAAGTTTGAACCACGCTTTCAGCGTGGCAGGCCCGGCGCAAAGGACACAAAGGAAGAAAGCACAAAGGGTTTTGGTTTTTCATTTGCCGGGAAGACCCCGGTTAAACAGGCTTCGCGTTTAACGGGGCAGGCGGCAAATGAAAAGGCAGCCTTTTTGAAAACCGTTGCCCGGTTTTCAAAAAACACCCTCCTTACTGTCTTAAACTTTGTGACCTTCGTGTCTGGCCTGCCACGCGCTTCGCGTGGTTCAATATTCTTCTTCTTTGGGTTGCGGGCATGGTCCGCGTTAGATTTTATTCAAAATTATCTTTATACCTCTTCCAGAATTCCTCAGGAGTAAAATAATGCTCCTGGGTGCCGTGGTGTTCCACTGCATAAGCTGCACTGGTCAGCCCCACCTTGGCCGCCTCGGATACACTTCGGCCCTCGGTCAGTCCCTTGATGAGCCCTGCACGGAAGCCGTCTCCGGCCCCGGTGGGATCAACCACCTGGGACACCCTGACCGCAGGCAGGACAGCATCGTCCCCACCGTTTAACACCGAACAGCCCAGTTCTCCCAGTGTAGTAATAATATTTTCAGTATATTCAAGAAGCTCTGCTTTGCTTTTGCCGGTATTCTTCATGATCATTTCCAGTTCATAGTCGTTGGCTATGAGAATAAATGAACCACTTATCATATCCAGCAACTTTTCCCCGGAAAAAGCCGGTATGTTCTGGCCCGGATCGAATATGCAGCGTACTTTCTTCTCCCGGTATCGGCGACTGTAATTGTACATATCGTCCAGGTTGCCCGGGGCTACTATGGCCAGAGTATCCTCCGGAGAGAGTTGGTCGAAATTGTATTGCGAAGAGTGCTTCATGGCTGCAGGGTTGAATCCTGTGATCTGGTTGTCCGACTTGTCTGTGGTAATATAGGCTGATGCCGTCAGGTCGTCCTCTATAACACGGATACTTTCACGGCTGATACCGTGCTTCTTCATCCACTTTTCATAGTTGCCGAAATCCTTTCCCACAGTGGCCAGGATCTCGGGGTCTTCACCCAGAAGCTTCAGGGTGAAGGCTATGTTGCCGGCGGTGCCTCCGAATTTTTCAATAAGTCCATCGACCAGGAAACATACATTCAGGATGTGTATCTTGTCCGGCATGATATGGTCAGCAAATTTGCCCGGAAAAGGCATGATCCGGTCATAGGCAACAGATCCTGATACTAAGATTTTCATTTCTACCTTCCTTTATTCAATATGTCCGTTATCCAGAGATCCCCCTGGATGGTTACCTCCACATGGCTGTCAGAGTCAGCATAGTTATCCAGCTACAAACTTTTTCTGGTTTCTGCATCAATCCAGTCCAGAAATTCCCCATGTCCTCCCACAATGGGCACAAATACAACGCAGGGACACTCGTAGCTGTGCACTTCCAGCACCTTCTCCACCAGCCTGTCTTTGAGCTCTTCCCTGGTCTTGGCCAGCAACACCACCTCTTTGGCGGTCTCCATCCGTCCCTTCCACATGAACATGGCGGTCATGTTCTCAAAGGCATTCACGCAGGCTGCCAGATTATTTTCCACCAGGGCCATGCCGATATTTTCGGCCTCTTTCATATCCGCTGCTGTAATATATGCAAACACTTTAGACATATCCAAACCTCCGTTCTACTATTTTTAAAGCCCTGAAAACCAGTTTGGTTGCCATCCGGAAAAACCTGTCTTTCCGGATGCTGAAAAAAACGACCATTCAGGGGTTAAATAGGGTGATGCCTGCAATCACTCCTCAGACGTGACTTGGGACAGCCCTGAACATATTACCTTCTAAGTAACTAGAATCGTATTGGCAATAAAATCAGGTACTTACAAATTTGAGAATATTTGCTCTTGTTCCCAGGCTCCAGCCTGGGGACATCACTTTTTTGTGGCTCCAGCCACATTTTGAAGAAGCGCCTGGAGCCGCAAGAACTAAACGTTTCCAGGCTGGAGCCTGGGAACGAGAAAATAAGTGCGGGACTGTCCCCGGGCCGGTTCAGGCACCCCCCTGAATGGTTACACATGATGTATCTGTTTAGAGTTTAAAAAAATGCGGGACTGTCCCATATCTGGACATGGACAACTATTACGCCTGGGTTATAGGGACACAAGCCGACTTAGTGTTCAGCCAGGTACTCAACTATGAGTTGCTTTTCCTCCCCGTCGATTCCTGCTCCGTAGTTCATCATCCTCTGAACGGTGCTCTCCCATTCTTCAAGGGTCTTCCGGGCTGCCTGCACCCTGTCCAGTCCATGGCAGGAATCACAGTGATGATTAACCAGGTTTTCACCCGCTTTGCTGTTATCAGCACTGATGTCCATGCTCAAAGCGAAAACAAACACCACCACAGCAGCAGTACAAGCCCAAGGCAGAAATCTATTCATCTTATCCTCCTGTCCTTACAAAAAATTTATGCATGACACAGTCACAAAACCCATGCCAGAAATAAAAGCCTGCTGAAAATCTGCGGGATTAAGCCTGTCACCACTTATCAGTCAAAAAAATACCTAAACCCCTGCATCCTGTATAAGTTAAACCATTTGACAAAATTATGCAACCTGACTCAGACCAGCTGAAATCCCAAGTCAGGACAGGGTCCAGCTGTATCTTTTCAGGACCTTGCATGTCGCATGGTTTCCTGCTCCACCTCCGGCTCGTAAGAACCGTGCCTGTGGGTCGTAGGGCCTGGCTTCTCCGCAAACCTTTTTTCGAATATTCTGCAGACTTTCTGCCATAAAAAAGTGCGGAGATGCCTGTCCCCTGCTTTCCTTAAAATCGGAAAACTGATACACTTCGGCCCTTCTGTCTATACTTTACACGACTTAAGCTTTAGGTTAACTGCATTGCCGGAGTCAGTATAAACCAACCACAACCTTAGAATAGATGCGCTGTTTATGAAGCAAAAATTTCTGTTTTATGTCCTTTTATTATCTTTCCTGATATGTACCCCAGACAGGGCCTTTGCTGAAGATAGTGAAGGTCTTCAGGACCAGAAGGAAAGAAAATGGAGCCTGACTTTATCCAGCGGGATATATACTGACCGCACCGTAGGACAGGCTATCTTCAACATTCCAGGACGTCTGGAAAGCAATTACATGCACAGCCTGGCCGTGGCCCGGCAGATGGGCGGATTCTGGGATCATTTTTCCTGGGAACTGGAAGGCATGTTCGCCAAACACCACGGCAAACACAAGACAGGACGCCAGGACTACGAGGAGTTTGTGGCAGCGCTTCTGATACGCTACCATACATTTCCCTGGGACCAGTGGCTTGATACCACCCTGGCGGTGGGAAGCGGCGTTTCTGCCACCACCGAAACCCCCAAACGTGAATTGCAGACAGATAGAGGCAAAAGCCAGAACATTCTAAATTACCTGGCTTTTGAGCTGGAATTAACTTGGCCCAAATTTCCCAATACCAGCCTGACCTATCGCATTCATCACCGCTCCGGGGTGTTTGGGCTGTACGGCGGCGTAGAAGGAGCTTCCGACTTTTATCTGCTGGGGCTGCGCTGGAGATTCTAACCCATCTTCTCCCGTGCCTTCTCTTTCAGCACCGCCCGGATGGCCGCACTCACATCCAGGTCCGGCTCTTTATCCAGGACCTCGTCCAGAAGGGGAGTCACTTCAGCAGCCGAGTAGCCAAGGCTGGTCAGACCAGCCAGGGCATCCTGGCGCACACCCCGTTGTGTCGGCGCAGAACGGGATACTTCCTGTTGCGGCGAGATAAAATTCAGGCGGTCCTTTAGATCCAGGATAAGTCTGCGGGCTGTCTTGGACCCTATGCCTGGTACCTGGGTCAAAGATATCTCGTCCTCGGTACTGATAACCTTCTGGATCTGGGCCGGTGAAAAAATACCAAGAATGGCCAGGGCCGTTTTGGGCCCCAGTTTTGGGGCGTTCAGCAGGACATTGAAAGTCTCACGTTCATCCAGGGTGAAAAAACCATACAGGTCCAGGGAATCCTCCCTGACCACCAGGCTGGTGTAAAGCTGCAGATCCTCGCCCTGCCCCGGCATATTGTGCAGTCCCATGGCGGAAATATGCACTTCATATCCCAGCCCCGAAGCAGTCATGACCAGGCAGGTTTTATCGTTGAAGCTCAGGAGGGTACCGCGCAAAAGGGCAATCATGTCAAAACTCCAAAAACCGCAGCCCGGCGCTGGTTTAGATGGGCTATGGCTACAGCCAGGGCATCACTTGCATCCTGGGCCCAATTGGGCCTGCACCCAAGCATCTGGGCCACCATGAAGGCCACCTGGTCCTTGCCGGCCCGGCCTGCGCCCACCAGGGATTTTTTGACCAGAGTGGGCTCGTAGGAATAAACCGGCACTCTCTGGTGTGAGCAGGCCACTATCACAGCCCCCCTGGCCTGACCCAGTTTGAGGGCTGAAGATGCATTCTTGGAGGTAAACACCTCTTCCACGGCAGCCTGGTCCGGGGAATACTCCCGGATCAATGAGCAAATGCGGGTAAATATTGTATCCAGCTTCATGCTCAGGTCGTCCCGGCCATTGGTCCTGATGGTGCCCGTGTCCAGAAGCTCCAGACAGCCGGATGTTTCCCGGACCACTCCATAGCCGGTGCACCTGGAACCCGGATCTATCCCCAGAACAACCACCTTGCCGGATGTTTTGAACACTGTTAATTCTCCAGTTCCTGCAGCAGTTCCTGCGGAAGCTCAAAATTAGCATGGATATTCTGTACGTCATCCAGGTCATCCAGGGCATCGTAAAGCTTAAGTATCTTGCGTCCTGTCTCCAGGTCCACTCCCACAGTATTCTGGGGTACCATGGTCAGCTCTGCCTCGCTGTATTCGATACCCGCATTCTGGTAGGCCTCCTGCAAGGATGTGAAATCCTCCGGTGCGCAGTGCACCTGCCACACCTCACCATCATCGATTATATCCTCAGCCCCGGCCTCCAGTCCTGCCTCCAGCACCTGCTCCTCGCTGTAGGTCTCCTTGTCGAATGACAGTACTCCCTTGTGGTCAAACATCCAGGCCACACAGCCGGACTCTCACATGGCACCGCCGTTCTTGCTCATAAGATGCCTGATCTCTGCAACTGTGCGGTTTTTGTTGTCCGTGGCCACCCGCACCAGCATGGCAACCCCCCCGGGACCATAGCCTTCGTATATGGACTCTTCTATCTGGTCCGCCGCCAGTTCTCCTGTGCCCTTCTTGATAGCGGTTTCAATCTTGTCCTTGGGAAGGTTTGCGGACTTGGCGGAATCAATGGCCGCCCGCAGCCTGGAATTCTTGTCCGGATCACCACCGCCGTCTTTGGCTGACAGCATGAGCTCCTTGGTCACCTTGGTGAAGATTTTGCCCTTCTTGGCGTCCTGCCTGCCTTTTCTGTGCTGAATATTGTGCCACTTGCTGTGTCCTGCCATATTGCTACTCTCCTGTTATCGCTGCAGTAAATAATTATTTATCAACCTCCGGAGACTGATTCGCTATTAGCAATTACTTATAACTCTGTTGAACCAGTTCCATGCCTATCAGGAAAATCTCCTTGCTCTCCGGCCTGGAACTTTTGGGCTTAAAATGCTTGACCCGCTTGAAGCAGCCCTTCATGTCCCGGCCAAGATCCTGTACGTCAGGGCCCTCAAATATCTTTACCACCAGAGTTCCTCCTGGTATCAGTATTTCCCGGGCCAGCTCGAATGCTTCCCTGGCCAGTTCATGAGACCTGGCCTGGTCAGTAATCTTGATGCCGGTGGTCCTGGGAGCCATGTCACTTAGCACCAGGTCGAACGGTGCCAGATTCAGGACTTGCTCTCTGGCCTGCTCATCGTTTAATATATTCGACTGGACAAACCGCACCTGTTCCGGAAAAGATACCGCCGGCTCATTCAGATCCACTGCCACGACCATGCCGTTGGCCTGGACCTTTTGCGCTGCCAGCAGGGTCCAGGAGCCCGGCGAAGCCCCAAGATCCAGGACCTTTTGACCCGGGCGCAGCAGCCGGAAACGCCTGTCCATTTCTTTGAGCTTGTACACAGACCTGGCCGGATAACTATCATGCCTGGCCTGCCTGGAATAGTGATCCTTTACTTTTTTCATGACTTGGTTTAAGTCCCCCATAACCTTCAAAGTAACCATTCAGGGAGACCTCGGTGTTGGCTGATGGCACAAGGCCAGGGGACTGTCCC
>PWSL01000063.1 GCA_003563255.1 Desulfonatronospira sp.
GTAAGTTGTTTGCGTGAGCATACAATCAACCACATTGTCCCACGACGCCAAGAAGTGATCCGGTACACCGCACTCGCAGTCACAAGGTGACGGTGCCTCATCCCCGCACTCGCAGTCGCACAGCTCTTCGTCGAATGCGATCTTGAGCCCTTCCGATGTCTCGACGAGCACCGGCTTCAGTGCACCATTATCCCATCGGAGAATCGGTGCGTAGGTCATGGGTTAAACCTCTTCTCCTCCGTTGATGGGCGGGCACACGATACTGTCGAGGCACGCGGGGTCGCCCTCGGCTTCGTCTCCGGGGCATCCGGCCAACACGTAGATCGGTGTGCGAAGCGGCGTCCAGCACAGCCCGGTGGATTCACTAGCGCCCAGCGTCCCGTCCGTCACCGGCTCGATACGAGTCAGGTTTTCCGTGATCGGCTCTCCGGGTCCGACGGCGCAGCCGAGCAGGCAATGCCGCACGGTGGGCGTGGTCCGTTCGCAACCGATCACTTCCTCCTCGTCCAGCACTTCCTCGTAACTGGGCGAGGCGTCCTTGTCGGGCACATCCAAGGTCAGCATTGGCAGCGGGATAGATGCTCCGGATTGCTCCGTTCCGCAGCCGAGCACCCATTTGCGTTTGGTGCTGATGCTGAGCACGCAATCCTTCGGCGGATCGGGACCGTTGCCGTTACCCTCTCCGTTGAAATCGTCGCAGCAGATCCCGACTCCCGGCGCGCCGAGCGTGAACGGTTCGCCGACCGGCTGTTCCGGCGACTGATCGTCGAACCACTGGAGAGTGAGGACCACACACTCGCACTCGCTGAATTCGTAGAAATCGATCGTCGTTTCGCCCGGCGGATTGACGCCCTCAATCCAGATATACCGTTCGCCGCCAAGGTTCAGCTCCTCGATCACCTCATCGTCGGCTCCGCCGGCGCATTTTACCAACGACAGATACAGCTGGTGCGCACCTTCCGGCGGCGTGATGTCGAGCGTCAGCGTGGGTGTCGGCCACTGCTGGTCACCGCAATGGGCGTCGACTATCGTGACACCTTCGCGCGGTCCAGTGTCCGGCGTCTTGCCGCAGAACCCGACACCCGAGACGGAATCGACGGGCGTCAGAGCGCCTTCCAGATCCTGCCACTCGATTTCCCCGCAGTCCATACACCACTGGACGGCAATCATGCCCTTGAGCCGTGCAATTTGCAGCGTCGGCTCGGACCCTTCAGCGCAGCGGAACCCGACGATAGGATTCGATTCGTAGGGGATTAGCTTGGGGGCGACCTGCAGAACCACCCACTCGCAATTGTCGTCGTCCCAGCCGAGCAGCACCAGCTGCCCCGCGCAGCCGTAGAGCAACGCGGGGTTGCCCGCTTCGGTAATCGTGGTTCGCGGGTTCCAGTCGCACACGTCCAGTGCGGTGAATCCTGCGATACTGGCCGTGGCGGCGGCGCATAAGTCGGACGCGAGAACCGCGGTTGCCAGGCGGGCCCGATCGCCGGGGACCAGCCAGCCGGATTGCTCGCCCGGCGTCCAGTGCAACGTGACCTCTTCGTCCTTATCGCAGCCGATGTTTCGGTTGCTTTTATTGCACGCGCTCACCGTGCAAACCGGGTCCGGTTCCGACCACGTGCAGCCCGCACTGTCGTTGTGCAGCACACTGACGTTGCCCGCGGCATTGCAACCGATTGTCGAGGTCACTTTGACTCGGCGTGGTGGCAGGTAAGGTCCGGCGGGTCGAAAGCAGCCCTCGAATTCGCAGTCCCGCGTAACGCGAAACCGTTCGTCTTGCAGTGCCAGCACCCAATAGTCCGGATCACACAAGGGCAGCTCGCCGTACAGTTCGTCGTCGACCCACGCCCCGTCTTCCCATTTCTGCGCGTAGACCGTGCCGCCTTGTCCGGGCTTAATGCACTGCGTCGCGCGGACCATCAGCAGGCGATGGCAGGGCCAGACGACCCGATAGCGACCGTTGGCAAACGCGACTTCGATCGGCGTTTCCGGCGGCAGCCAGATCCGCGAGGCGGCGTGTGTCTTGGGTTCCTCCGACCGGTCCGTCCATTCCACCGCCGACAGGTCGCTCTCCACGTCGGAATCGATAAAGACGAACGGCAGCAGATGGTTTGTGCCGTCCTCGTATTCCGGGTACTCTTCGCCGGAACCCTCGGGCGGCTCGACAGTGCGTGCGGCCCACGTTTCGCGCACGTTTCCCACGTGGGCGTCGCGGGTGCGGGTGGGCAGGAACCGGCGGGTCAGGGCGGCCACCTGGCGTTCCAGTTCGGCAACTCGGTCGGGGATCGGCACTCGGGTCATGGTCTTACTTCTTCTTCTTTCGCGGCCCGGCATCGATGGTAATTTCGACACGCGGTTTCGCAGGGTCGCGTTCGTGGATCGGGGGCAGGTGCGTCAGGTGCCGGTCGTTTGCGATCACCCCGGCGTCCTGCAGACCGTCGAAAGCAGGCTTGAGCCAGGCGATCAGATTATCGTCGTCCTGGCGGCGTTGGCCGCGTCCGTAGTAGATCGTCACCTGTGCGGTGGCGGCGGGCCACATGGGCGGCTGGCCGCGGAAGTGTTCCTGGATCTGGCAGTAGGCCAGTGAATGGACCAGAGCGCGAAAGTCGCGGACCACTCGCCATCGCCATTTGTGCTTCCGCGTGCGCCCGTTCGGGTGGATCACGCGGGGCGGCTGCTGCATACTGACGGTCAGGGATCGCATGGGAGGCGGCTCCGTCCGTGGGCTACTGGTTGACTCCGACAATCTGCGCATCGAGCGTTCCGGCGGCAGCGGCCACGCGAAGGACAACACCGTCGTCCAGCGGCAGAACCACCTGCGCCAGCGGCGGCAGTTCCAGGAACGGTTCCAGGGCGTCGCCTGCGTTCTTCGGTCCGATCAGCATGGCGTTCTCACTGGACAGGTTTTTGACGAACACCCAGCCGGGCGTTACGTCCCCGAAATCCACGTCTTGTTCAGCGGTCGTGAGACTGAGCAGTCCCGGCGTTCCGCCGCGAGCGGTGGTCTGCTCTTGCTGAAACGGGCCGCCGAGTTGCGGCTGCCGGTACGGGCCGTTGCTGACAGCGAGCCCGGCGGTGATTTGGATTTGCGACATGGTGCGAGGTTCCTTTCCTATCGTTTATTGGGCGCGCGGCAGGTAATCGAGTTCCGCGTAGGCGGTCGCCACGGTCATCTTGGGAAGCGGCGGTGTTTCGCCTTCGCCTAGCGGGAATTGGATCGTGATCTCCGAGACCACGGTATTGACGGGCCACGTGCCGTGCGTGTCCGTCAGGGAAACGATACGGCGTCCGATCGCGAGTTCGCCCGTGACGCAGGCGGTGGTCAGGGCCAGCGAGAGACGCGGTGTGCGGTGCCAGGCGTAGGCCCGTTGTGCGATCAGCCGCAGGACGCGGCGGTCGTCGATCAGGGGCCCGCCGGCGGTGCGGCGCAGTAAGGCGTCAGCCGGGTCGGTTCCGACCACTGTGTTCGGGCGCACGTCGACGCGAGTGTAGCCGGGTGCGTCGATCCGCAGCCGCAGCACCTGGTCGCCCAGCATTTCGATCTGGTCTTCCGCCGGAAAGAATTCGATTGTGTCTCGCGGTTCGTGGATTCCGACCGTCAGAATAATGTTCTGCCAATCGGCCCCGCCGGGTATGTAATCGCGAGTGAAAATGTAGAGGCCGCCTGCCAGCACAAGCTGCTCTTCGCCCTGGACCCGGATCTCCACGCCCGGCCGGTCGGGCAGCGGTCGCACGTCTGCGGACCAGCGGCGGTTGCGTCCTTCGTCCACCTGGTCCAGGTCTGCACCGCGGTGCACTTCGTCTAGCGGATAGTAGCGGTCGACGGGCAGCTCTTCCCCTTCGTCGATCCCGATCCAACCGGACAGCGGCACCGGCTCGTGCACGTATTCTCCCGGCTGGCCCAGACGCGTGCCGCGATAGGTTGGCGGGTCCGGTTGCGCGGCCAGGTTCGCAATCGTGCCGCCCGCGATGTCGAAGCCGGTCAGGATCGGCAGCTGCTCAGCGAACTGTAGCAGCGGCGGGTAGACCCAGAACCGTTCTCCCTCAGCGTCGTTAGGATCCTCCTCCCATGCAATCGGTCGTTTCAGGGAACCGTCGTCGTAGCCGCCACCGGCTCGCTGGTCCCAGTTCGCGGGCGTGCCGTAGTGTGCCCACACGTGCCGATAGCGTTCGTGGTTGCGGAACGTGCGTTGCCGTTCGTCTTGCTCGTCGCGGTCGTCAGGCCAGTCGCCTTCCCCGGACGCACCTTGCGCGTAGGCCGCCTGGTCCGCAATCGTCCATAGCGACGTGAGTGTTTCGTCGCCGCGGCCTCGCAGCGAAAACACAATCTCCCGCTGGTCTCCGACCACCACCACCTGGTCGACCGTGTGGGCGGCGTCGGTGGTCAGCGAGGCGGCTCCGCTGGCGTCGGTCGATACGTCGAGGGTATCGGCCAGCGGGTTCGTCGGGATCTGGCCGATCACGTGTCCGGTGCGTGAATAGACGGGGATCGGCTGTTCAGCGAACGTAAAGAATTGCACGCCCAGCGTGGTCTGGCCGCCCGACGTGACCGGTTGCACTCGCCATCCGGTCAGCTGGTAGCGTGAGACCAGCGCCCGCAATAGATCGACCCACTGCCGATCGTGTGTTTCGATTTGGGGGCGGTCCCAATCGGGCAGCTGGTCCAGTGCGGCGGGGGTCCAGTGCCAAACCGGGACCCAAGCCGGCGTGAGCGGTGCGGCCAGGGCCAGCGTGGTTTCCACGGCATCGCGAGTCGACCACCAGGCGGCCGCGTCCGGATCGGGCTCGAATATATAGACGCTCTCACCGTGGACGGTATGCTTTCCTTGCGAGCGGTTCGGCCGGTTGTCCTGGTTGAAAGTTAAGCCGCGTCCGGCCCAGCGGACCGTGCCGTTGTGTAGCCAGGGGGCGTTACGACAGGGGTTGTGCAGTAGCCACTCGACACCGACCGCGGTAAACCGCTGCTGGTCCGATTGCAGCGACGCGCGTCGCCAGACTCCAATCCATTCCAGCGGCGGGCGTCCGTCCGCTCCGTACACGGTGACCCCGACGTAGCTGCGCGGATTGATCACCAGCGGCGCGCGGTTGACCCAGAGGTTTGAGTCGGGCGCGAGGTACGGGAGAAACCGATAGCGAAACACGGCGCTGCCGAGCGATTCGCCGGTACTCCACGATAGGTTCAGACAGTGCAAAAACGCACTGACATCAATCCACGGTGAGTTCCACGTCGCTTTCGTAAACACCGCGTGCGTGGCGGGTTGGGCGAGTGTCGGTTGGGTCAGGGAGATTGCAGCCACGTCGTTCAGCCTCGGGTAACCAGGGTCCAGGTAGCACGCACGCCAGCCCGTGCGACGGGCGAGAGTCCGCCGTATCCGATCACGATCCGCTCCGGTTGCGCGTCGACGTTCACCAGTAAGGCGGAGTAGGGCAAGGATTCGCCGGCGTACACGATTGGGACAACCGAACCGACCAGCCACCGGTACTGTTCCGCCAGCCATTGCGCGGAGGCGAAAGTCGGCTGGTCGACCCACGTCTCCACCGTCTGCTGTTCGCCGCGAGCGCCGGTCAGAAACGCCGCGTAGCCGGGGATCCCGGCCCGGCTCTCCAGTGCCACACGCTGGACCGGACCGGCGGGTTTCCGGTCCATCGTCAGGAACTCGAATTGGCCGAGTGAGCTAATCATGTGCTCTCCGTTCCTACGATCGGCGGCTGCCTCACTCAAATCAAATCGCCGCACCCGGGAGGTGCCGCACGTTTGCCGTGCCGCTCATGCCCGGCGTCGGCTTCCAATCGCCACCCGAATCAATCTGCTCCAACTCCACTGCGGCCAACTGGTTGACCACGCTTACCAGTTCAATCGTCTGGTCGCCCGTCAAATCGAACCGCATGTCCAGTTTCGTATCGTCGCCCGGGTCCCTCGCCAGCGCGACCGGCCCGGCCAGTATCGCCGCATCGCCGCCCTCGCGAGTCGGATGGATGCGCAGCCGCCAAGAATCAGGGTCCTCGTCGGCCGCCGTCCACGGCGTGGCGGCCTTCAGTTGCAGGATGGTAGTCCACGGCGCGCCCGGGAAGATATAATTGGCAGTACCTGAGTAATTCAGCATATCACCTTTCCTTTCACTCCCAGCTCGATCACCGTGCCGGTGAAACTCGGCGTAACCACCCGCCCCACAATTCGGCGGCAGACAA
>PWSL01000462.1 GCA_003563255.1 Desulfonatronospira sp.
CTTACGTTCGGTGATATCGGTATGAGTACCGATCATGCGCAAAGGGGAGTCATCGGGGTTTCTTTCCACTATTTTGCCTTGCCCCTGTATCCAGATCCATGAACCGTCTTTATGTTTAAATCGAAACTCGTTAGCAAACGTCTCACTCTTTCCGGCGAGACAATCCTCTATGGGCAAGGTGGCTTTCTGCAAATCTTCAGGGTGTACTCGCTCTGCCCAGCCTGAAAAGTTCTGGGGGAATTCATTGGGAGAATAACCGACCATGGTGTAATAACGGTCATCAAAGTAGGCTTCATTGGTTACCAGGTTCCAGTCCCAGATACCCTCGTTTTTGACAGCCATGGCCCGATCCAGACGTTCTTCGCTGATGCGCAGCCTTTCGGCCTGAGCATGTTCCCGGGTTACGTCGCGGAACACGAGTACCGCACCGGTGATGTTGCCATGACTGTCTCTGATGGGGGCCGCAGAATCTGCAATATGGTATTCCTCTCCGGTTCTGGACAACAGCATGATGTGACTGGCAAGCTCTAGAGTATGTCCAGTGGCAAAAACCTTTTGAAGGGGGTTGTCAACCACGGCACGGGTGTCAGCATTGACTATCCTGAGGACATCGCTCAGCAGACGGCTCCGGGCTTCGGCTTCATCCCAGCCGCAGAGCTTTTCAGCCACAGGGTTCATCTGGACCACACGGCCATCAATATCAGTGGAAATAACTCCGTCACCGATGGCCTGTAATGTTATGGCCAGGTTTTGTTCGCTCTCCTGCAGCTTTGCCAGTAACTGTTTATGTTCAGTAATGTCTCTGGCTGCAGCATATATCTGCCGTCCCAGGGGTCTGGAGCGCCATTCAATCCAACGGTAAGACCCATCCTTGCAACGAAAGCGGTTCACGTAGTTTAAAACCTGCTCCTGGTTCTCCAGCCTGGAAACTGCTGCCAGGGTAGACTCCACGTCATCCGGATGCACAAAATCCAAAAACATGCGTCCTTCCAGTTCCTGGGTGGTATAGCCAAGCACTTTTTCCCATTCCGGATTGAGACGGAGAAATCGACCATCGACATTGGCTATGCAGAGAAGGTCAAGACTGGCATTGAAGTAAAGCTCCAGCTCCTCGCTTTTTTTCTCTATCTGATCCTGGGCCTGCTTATGCTCAGTAATATCTGTTATGAAACCCTGATAATGGGTGATTCTGCCGGCTTCATCGCGCATGGCTAAAACGTCTATGGATGACCAGAGCCATGAACCGTCACGTCTTATAAGCCGGCACTCAAAGTTTTCCACCTGCTGGTGAACTTCAAGCAGCTGCAATAGTTTATTCCTGTCTGATGATTCGGCATAAAATTCAGGGGCAATATCAGTTATGGAATCAATCATTTCCTGGGGGGTGTCATAACCGAACATCTTTGCCATGGCTGGGTTGGCTGTAAGGAACCTGCCCTCGGGAGTAGACGTGAAAACGCCCATAGGGGCTTTTATAAGCAGCTCCTGACACTTTATCGGAGAGGGAACGGAAAACTTTTTGCAAGTACCGTCTTCAGACATGATATACTCCATTTTTCCTTGGTATGGCTTGCAAGGCTCTGCTGCAACGCTACAGAGTAAGCATTCAGGGGGTACTCAGTTTTAGTTCCTGGCACCAGGCCTGGGGACTGTCCTCCGCTAAGCACTGACCGAGCAGGTTCACACAACTTCGCGTTTGTCAGATTATTTACGTAACTCGTTAATAATAATCAGTTTCACCACTGCCTGGCACTTTAAAATATACAGTAGTGCCCTTACCATGCTGAAGGCCTGTCCAGATCAGTCCCAAGTACTTCTCCAAACACTCTTTACACAGATCAAGGCGCAGACAGGTTCATTTTCCACCATCAGTACCTGAGGAGATCTGCTCTGATCTATGGAAAACACCCTGGCCGCTGTGTCCTGGTCCATGCCTGCTCCGTTGTCACAAACCGAAACCTGGCCATGGCACCTTATATAGCCATGGACAGATACGTTGCCACCCTGATACATGAATTTGAGCGCATTGAAAAGCAGTTTGCGATAGAAATACTGGCATTTGCAATATCATTCAGGCAGACTGATTACAGTGTGTAGACCATGTAGTCATCCACGCCGGCCTTAAGGATAGCTAATCCCCATGTGTCAGGCAGGAATCCTTTGGGGTGCCAAAAATCTTCTTAGGCACAGGAAGCCTGCAGGCGTACACCCGACTAAAATGCGCTTTGCTGTCCTTCGCAATTTTAGCGGGCAGGCGGGTGCTCCGCACACACGGCTTTGAAGAGTAAAGTTCCGTTTTTTCTTGGAAGGTCGGGTCATGATCAGCTCCGCAAAGGCAAATAATTATCATGAAGGGAAAGGCCAAGCGTTTTTTCTGAGCGTATATCTTTCTGGGCAAATCAATCTGTCGCTAAAATCAATCTGAAATGAGAACTGATTTGTTTGGGGCAGGATAAAAAAGTGGCAGGATCAAGACTAAGTGCATGTTCGGAGAGAAGTTTAAGCCTGCGGAACGTGTCAATGAAAATGAGCTTGGAGTTCCCGCAGGGGGTTCACCGGGGCGGGGAAAACTCTTCTCTTCTTCGTTGCCTGTTTGACAATCACACATATGTGTTATACTTTAAAGTATAACTATATGCTGTAAAGGAGGCGCGGATTATGCGGATGAAAGTGTTTAACAAAGGACAGGTGGTCATTCCTGTAGAAATACGTAAAGCGCTTGATATCAAACCTGGTGACAGTATTGAAGTGAACTTCGATCATGAACGTCGCTTAATCCAACTTCGTAAACCTGATAAAAATGAGTCCCGGGTCCTGGCAGGCTCTCTGGCTGCTTATGCCAAAGGTAAACAATTCCCAAGCCGAAGCGAGATGCATGAGGCCTTAAAGCAGGGGATGATCAATGAGTGATATCCCATTGGATACCAATGTAATCGTCCGTTATCTAACTGAGTCATCCCAAGACGTAGAGGCGAAATTTGAAGGCGTGTCTGGCTTTTTTGAAAAAATGGAGGCTGGAAGCGTGTCGGTTTTTCTCCCGGATCTTGTACTGTTCCAGGCCTATTTTGTACTGACAAGCTTTTATAAGGCGCCCCGAGCCGAGGTAGCGGACAAATTACGGCGAATTGTCGAGTTCTCGGGTATTCGCATGACGGACAAGAACGTCTTTATTGCGTGTTTAAGCAGGCTTCAGTCACAGAACCTGGATGTTGTTGATTGTTACCTCCTGGGGTGGGCAGAAAGTAGAGGAGTCAACTGCGTGTATTCCTTTGACAGTGACTTGGAGAAAAATGGTCTGGAACTTTTAAAAATAAAGTAAAGCTCGGGACAAACCGGCTTCCAGCAGGGCAAGTTCCTGGCTTTTGTAAAAAAAATGCCCAGGCCTGTGATCAGATTTGCCGCAGTTTAAATGTGTAACCGCCTTTTGTGCCTGACTACGTAAACATTTCATGGGGCAGCGGGCGGTAAAATACTAAACCGCAGGATTTTGACAAAGGACTGGATATTTTTTACCTGGACGGCAAATGCACTCATGGCAGTATGACCCTGGAGAAGGGAAGAAAAAGCACGCATGGAACAGGGACGAAGCTGGATTCGAGCCTTCAAGCAAAGGACCGGTGGGCAAATGCCCCTGCTCCATAACCCGGGAATTTGCAGAAACACTGCTAAACAATGGATTGCCGATGTTTGCAGATGACGACCTTGACGTTCCGGAAAGGATTTACAACGTGTACCAAGGGGTTGTATATGAGGCAAGAAGAACTGAATATGGAAAATCCTTTCACGGTTTCCCCTGGCGGGGAGACAAAGGCATCAGCCGGAGGATTCCGGTTAGAATAATTTAGCAGCCTGTTAAAAAAGTCCTTATCAGACAGGCTGTTCAAAAATTTCAAGTGCAAGGAGCAAAAAAAGTTCAAGGTCGCAGCGTATTTAGACATACGTAAGAGTTTGAACTTTTTGTAGTGACGCAGCAATTGGAAGATTTTCAGCAGCCTGTTAAGCAGCTGGAAGCCCGTGCAAAGGTAGCCAACGAGCTTCGGGAGTTTAAAAGATGGATAAAGAAATACGGCAAACAATAGGAAACCAGGATTTTCAAATATCTTTGAAACTTTTTTCCGATGAAGATCACCCGCGCAGCATGGCCTGGGGTGAGATGCTTGTATCTTTAAATAATGAGCCTGTATGGTGCAGTGAATCCGAAAACGCAGAGGAGTTGCCTGTTGTCTGGGCGTGGATTGAACTCCTGGAATTTCTTGGCGATAAATGGCCCTGGCTGATTATGGAAGAAAGGTATCCCGTACCCATTAACCCCTTCCACCCCGGTACCATGCGCTATGAGGCTGAAAAAAGATGGGAAGGCATGGGCGAGGAAAGTTACCTCGAGGAAGACGAGCGTCTGTTCAGGTTTGAATCAAGACATGACCTGGCAATGGGCATGAAAGGGATTTTTCTGCCGTCGCTTTTTGTTTTACGTCAGGGGAAAAGGGTATGGATCTGTTCTGACAACGTGCGGGTATTAACAGGGTTTCAAGAAACTGTCGATGTTTTAACCAGCCTTGGCGAGTGCCTGGCAGGTTTTATTAAATACTCCCAAAGCCCCCGGTCCGAGCGGGCAGTACAGCGCTGGCGGACTCGGGAGCAAAGGGCCAGGGATCATTTCTGGGAGCTTCGGACGAGCATGTCCCGGGATTTACGGTTCAGCTTAGAGCAGGGACAATCTCCACAGGAATTCTGGGAGGCTGACCCTGAAAACTTGACCTTTGACAATGAATTGCTGGCCGCGGCGAGACTGAGCGCAGGAGTTGTGAGCCTGGAGCAGCAGAAGTTGATTTTGGAACAGATAAGAGAAGTTCCTTTTCAAAAAGTACAGCAGCTGGACCAGGTTGCCGACATGGTCGCAACAGAACTCCATGCAGGCATGCGCCCTTACGAACAGGGATACACTGCAGCCCGGGCGCTGCGGCGGATTCTGAAGCTCGATCCTGAAAAATCGGCAGATCCGGAACAGATCCTTTCCCGCTGGGGCGTGGCGGTCAGGGCAATATACCTGGATCATTGCCCCCTGGATGCGGTGGCAGCCTGGGGACTTGGTCACGGTCCGGCGGTGCTTCTTAATGTCGGCCAGGGTGCAAGGCCTGCCCATGAACATGGACGCAGAAGCACCCTGGCCCATGAAATATGTCATCTTCTTGTTGACCGCACAGGAGCGCTTCCATTTGCCGAAGTCTTGGGCGGCCATACTGCCCTGTATGTAGAACAAAGGGCCAGGGCATTTGCGGCTGAATTCCTGCTTCCGGAAGAGACAGGGGTGCAATATATCAGGCGCTATGCGGGCCTGCAGGAGGCGCTTGAAAAAATGAGCAAAGATTTTGCTGTCAGCATTGAACTGGCAGCCCTGCAGATAAAGAATTCCCGCCTTTTTTCTGAGTTGAGTGAAGAAGAACAGTTGATCCTGTCCAGAAGTACGGAAAATCATACCGCTTCTAATCTTTGAATCCCGCTGCTGATTAGAATGAAAAAAATAGTTAACCTCCAAGGCGTAGAGGGCCGTGAAGAAGTAATTCCAATTTGCAATCAAGATGATCTTAATGTTTATCACTACAAACCCCTTGGCAATGCTCTTCTTATCTGCGGAGATCTGCGCAATCAGTTTATCCCGTGAAATCTCTTTTTATTTCACTGGGGCGGCCAAGATTCTTTGCCTTTGTTGTCACCAGTTGTATGAAGAAGAAAGATTTTAGCCGCTGATCTCGCTGATCTACGCTGATTAAAATCATTTTGATAGCAATATAGAATTAGTCGGGTGTACGCCTGAAGGCTTCCCGTGCCTAAGTGTGCCTCCAGGAACTTCTCCCGGTCACCAGGCCGGGTATGAGCGGTTAACGCGATGGTGGGAATGTTGCCCGATGTCCGATTTCCGATATCCGACATCCGGGCTCCGATATCCGACCTCTGACCAACTTTGCTCATAAACTTTAACCGTTTTGACCCATTGCCCGAAACTATTGAGAACTTACCGCCTAATCAACTTCACCGTTGCCTGGCACTGTAAAAGATACAGTTGTACCCTGGCCCGGCTCGCTTTCCACCCAGATCCGTCCTCCATGCTTTTCCACAAACTCCTTGCACAAAACAAGTCCCAGGCCGGTCCCTTTCTCACCTTCAGTGCC
>PWSL01000227.1 GCA_003563255.1 Desulfonatronospira sp.
AGACAGAAGTAGTGCTCAAAGGTACTGGAGAGTACGATGATTTTGTCAATATCTGGCTGGATCACCTGAAAAAGGCCGTTGACCAGCTACATTAACATTACCAAATCCTATAAGCCCGGACTGGCTGACAGCCACGCTGACCATAAGTGAGGTAAAGACCAGAAGGGCCAGAGTGACCAGGCGGACGTTGCCCCCCATGGAAGCGGCCGTATCCCGGCCCATGAGCAAAAGATTCATGGGCCGGGCCAGCTCAAAGATCACTGCCATGCCCGGCAGCACCATCAGCAGCACCGGCAGATGCTGCGGGCTGATCATGGACAGATCCCCCATGAGCCAGAACAGGATGCTGCGCATCCGGGCATCCTGGGACAGGGAAATAAGAAACATGATCATGGCCCCGAAAAAGGCGTTAATCATTACTCCGCCCAGGATCAGGGAATCCCGGCGCAAAGGAGAGCGCCCGCCGGCCAGGATCTCCAGGCCGTCCAGGAGTCTGGGGGTGGGACGCTCAAACACGTCAGTATCCACCACATGCACCCTGCCCTGCTGCACGGCCCTTAGCTGGGGCCATCTCTGCCATGCAGCGGTCAACTCATGGGCGTCCTTGCCTCCGGACATGGAGGCTGTAACCGCTCCTTCACATTACAGGCCGGACAACACTACAGCGAAACTTATAAAATATAATATTGTACCTCAATTGGGGACAGGCACCCCCGCACTTATTTTTATTATAAATGATTTTGGTATTATTGGAAAAAAAAGTGCGGGGAGAGCCAGTCCCCCGAAGGTCAATCGTAAGTTTCGCTGTAGTGATAAGCTACAGAACAAAATAGGCAAGCTGGAGCAAAAAGAGGTAAAATATCACTCCCAGCCAGGTAAAGACAGCCTGCCATCTTATATATACCAGGGATTCGGGCCAGGACAGGGGGATGAGATGGGCGGCTATGGGGCTGAGTGCCAGGAGCAGGCAAAGCCGGAAGCCACCGCGCCTGACTCTTGAAGAGAATCCGAACTGCGCGGCGAAGCGCGCCCAGGTGAAGCAGTGCATACCCAGGTAGACCAGGAAAAAGCCCAGGATGAAAAGCATGTCTTTTATGAACCAGGTCTTATTGTCTGTTGCAGTGTTTGAGCTTTATCTTATATTCTGTCCGGGATCAGTTCAAACCGGGATATATGCGCAGGCTGGTATACTCTGAAGTCCTTGTGATCCAGAGTAAACACTGTGGTGGCTTTTGTGGCTTCCGCAAGTACGCATAAAGCTGCGTCAGCCATATCCATGGGCAGATCCCTGTATTTCTGCATAAGATCCCTGCAGCGCTTCAAACAATCGTTGTCCAGATGGTCAATCCTGACTCCGCCTCTGATCAAAAAATTCCAAAGAGCCGCCTGGGCTTGCCAGGAGAAGCTTAATAAATAAAAGGCTTCGGTAAGAACCGGCCAGACAGAAACCAGGGGGCCCTTAACCTCTTTCAGAATATCCAGGCATTTGTGGTGCCAGGCATCGGAACGATCAAAAAAGGCCACCAGCGGTCCAGTATCCATCAGAATCATTGGTTTCTTCCGAAGCGCTTGCGCAGAATTTCCTCTCCCCGGGTAGAAAGATCTCCTTGCCCGCTGGCTCCAGATCCGGCCAGATCTTTGATCAGTTCGTAGGGGCTTTGCTCGATTTCTTTGAGAGTCCTTTCACAGTATTCCTGAAGCGACCTGCGAACTACTTCGGTCCTGGTAACGCGCAGAGCTTCAGCTGTCTTTTGCAGTTTGTACCTGGTGTTTTCGTCCAGCCGAACGCTTAACGTCATGGTATTAATCCCTCCCGCTGACGGAATGTCTGTTCTGTAATACATATTGTATTGCAGGAGTTAGAGTATGTCAAGGCGCTATCAGTGACTTACCAATGAAACCCTGTCATAAAATAGGAAATTTTGAGTTATGGCGGGGGGTCAGCGCTTGGCACTGGAACTGTTCCAGCTTTTCTGCTTGTGACTTGATGCCGATTATCAGCATAAGCACAGAAAAAGTAAGGAAGTAATGCCGGCTTTCCATTGGGTTTCCCCAGGCCGGCGCTTTGGAAGATTGTCGGCGGGACACTCTGATTGTCTGTCTGTTAAGTGCTTGCCAACCGCCGTATTTGGCAGCTATGAAAAAACAGTTGTCTATCGCGTAAGGTATGGTTCAGACTTCATAAAGCACAAAGGGAGAAATGACTTTGAATATAATTCATACCGGCCTGGAAAAATGTTACGATCTTTCCGGCAGGGAAATACCCTGCCATGGCACCTGCCAGGACGCGGCCTTTAGATCCGGGGTTCCGTGGCCAGCTTCCAGGTTTACTTCATTAAGTAAAAAACGTGTACGCGATGAACTGACCGGCCTTGAATGGACCCTCAAGGCCAATTTTTTTGATTTTCCCCTGACCTGGCAGCAGGCCCTGGATGAAGTAAAGGAGATGAACAGGGGGGGCTTTGACGGGTACAATGACTGGAGACTGCCCAACAGAAGAGAGATGCGCTCAGTTGTTTCTCACGGGCAAAGAAAACCGGCCCTTCCGGCAGACCATCCTTTTACCGGCGTGTTCCTGGGATGGTACTGGACTTCCACAACTTCGGCCCTGGCACGGGCATATGCCTGGTATGTGCATCTGGAAGGGGCAAGAATGTTTTACGGTGGCAAAGAGCAGCGCTACCTGGCCTGGCCGGTGCGGGGCAGTTCCGTGCACATTCCCCGCACCGGGCAGACAGAGTGCTTCAATACCCGGGGGGAGGTGATAGAATGCGCCGGGACCGGGCAGGACCCGGATATATCGGCCGGACAATCCTGGCCTGCTCCCCGCTTCAGCAGGCTGGGCCATGAGGTAACGGACCATCTGACCAGCCGGGTCTGGCTTGATCCGGTTGTATTTGCGGGCCGGGCAGTAAACTGGCAAGAGGCTCTGGATCTGGCACAGCGGTTAACTGGCGGGAAAGATTGGCGGCTGCCCAATATCAACGAACTGGAATCCCTGGTGGATGCCTCCGCCCATTCACCGGCACTGCCTCAGGGACATCCGTTTACCGGACTTATGGATGGCTACTGGTCCTCTACAACCAGTTTTTTTGAGCCGGACTGGGCCTACGTTCTTTATATGCGCAAGGGGGCTGTGGGGGTGGGATACAAACCGGGTGTGGAGTTTTACACTTGGCCGGTGCGCTGCCTGGACAGGGGGTAGGGTTTTCAGGATCTGCGCCTGCGGCATTTCTGCAGACGCAGACAAAAACAGCATCAGCTTCCGAGCCAGTTGCAGTCTTCGGTGTGACAGCGCAGGTTTTCCTTCTGCTGCTCTGTAAGCTCCCTGGTGACAGAGCTTAAATCATCTTTGCTGAAGCTGAACCCTTCTTTCTGGGCCGCGGGGGAGTTGCAGAAATCCTGCAGGTCCTTATGTTGCCCTTGCGCCTTGGCAAAACTTTCATCGGAACAGACTTTTTCCACGAATTTTTTTGCTGCTTCCACAGACATAGTTTTCTCCATAATAATGTAAGTTCTCAATAGTTCTGGGCAGGGGTCAATAAATTTGCTGCCTTCTCCCGATTTATTTTGACGTATCTTTTAGCGCTTTTAAGGAAAGCAGAGTACAGGCACCCCCGCACTTATTTTTCAGTAATGATCTTCACATCAGCTAAAGATCAGTGCGGGGAGAGCCAGTCCCCATGCCACATGCAAAGCGCTAAACAGATACATTTTGATATCCAGGCGCACTGCCGTAATGTCGGAAGCTGCAGCCCATGGGTATCCCGTATCTCGGGTTGACCCGCGGCCTTTATGAATTTAATAGTTACCCTGTTTGAATGGATTGAGCCTCAACATCTCAAATTTTTTAAAAAAGGCAGGTTACAGCATGGAATCCAAAGAACTGTATAAAACAATTTACAAGATCGCCAGGGTAGTCAATTCCTCCCTTGAGCCCAAAGAGGTCCTGGGGCAGATCGTTGAGCAGGTTACTAAGGCCATGAACGCCAAGGGTTGCTTCATCCGGTTGCTGGACAGGACCGGTACCGTCCTCAAGCCGGATGCCTACTTTGGCTTGAGTGAACGATATGCCCACAAAGGGACTGTGGAAGTGTCCAAGAGCAAGCTGGACCAGGAGGCCCTTGAAGGCAACCCGGTCTATATCGCCGATGTCCGGACCGACCCCCGATTTCAATATCCACAGCAGGCCTCGGAAGAGGGCATAGTCTCGCTGCTGGTGGTCCCTCTCACCGCCCAGGGGGACAGGATCATAGGTGTTTTGCGTGTATATGCAGGGGAGTTCCGTGGTTTTACCGATGAAGAACTCGATTTTTTGAGCTGCACTGCCAATCTGTGCGGCATCGCCCTGGAAAACGCCCGCATGTACAACGCACTGAAACGGGCCAGCGAACTGGCCAACGAATACGTTTACCAGGTGTTTGAGGACTAGCGGTTTTAATCAGAAAACATAGTGATCTGGAGAGTTAAAAGTTAATTGTTAATGAAAATAAAGATTGATGATTTCAGATGGTTATATCTTATGAACATCTGGACATTTGAAATTTTTCAAAATGTAATAAATCCACAGTGTTGCACGATATTTTTTGACTGTCCAAACAGTGACGTTTTTTTAGAAATCAGCGAACCGGTGGGCGCATAAGCCTGTTGACGCGCCGGTCATACATATAATTTTGAAATATCGCACTTTTGGTGCGTCTGGAGGAAGACATGAGCAAGAAGGTACGAGTGGGAATCAACGGCTTTGGCCGCATCGGGCGGCAGGCACTCAAAGCAATATGGAAATACCACCGGGATACCATAGAAGTCGTGGCGGTGAACGATCTTTTCGACATCAACACCAATGCACATCTTTTGTCCCGCGATACCAGCTACGGCACCTTTGAACCCAGCATAAGCGTACACGGGGACGCCATACACGTAGGGGACGATTTTGTTGTGCATAACTGTGCAGAACGTGATCCAAGGCTTATTCCCTGGAGTTCCTTTAATGTGGATGTGGTAGTGGAGTGCACGGGCATTTTTCGTACTAAAGAAAAGGCATCCATGCACCTGGAGGCCGGCGCTAAAAAGGTCATTATTTCCGCGCCCGCCAAGGAAGAGGATATTACCATCGTTATGGGCGTGAACGAGGCCGCATATGACCCGGACAGGCATCACATAATCTCCAACGCCTCCTGCACCACCAACTGCCTTGCTCCTGTAGTCAAGGTCGTGCACGAGCAGTTCGGCATAAGTAAAGGGGTCATGACCACAATTCACGCATATACCAATGACCAGCGTATCCTTGATTTGCCCCATTCGGATTTGCGACGCGCCCGGGCTGCGGCCTGCAACATGATCCCCACCTCCACCGGCGCGGCCAAGGCCGTGGCACTGGTTATGCCGGAGATGGCGGGCAAGTTTTCGGGCTTTTCCGTGCGCGTGCCTGTACCCACTGTTTCCCTGGTGGACTTGGTCTGCGAGCTGGAACGTGATGCAAGCACCGAGGATTTGCGCTCAGTACTCAAGAATGCAGCACAAGGCCCGCTGCAGGGCATCCTGGGCTATTCAGAAGACCCGCTGGTCTCCTCCGATTTTATCGGCGATCCCCGTTCTTCAGTTGTAGAAGCGGATTTCACCATGGTTCAGTCCGGAAACATAGCCAAGATATATGCATGGTACGACAACGAATGGGGCTATTCCTGCCGCATCGGCGATCTGGTGGCCTACATGGCTGATAAGGGTCTGTGATGTAGTTAAGAGTGCAAACATGAATCACTTGGCCTGATACCAATGAACGTACAATGGCAGTGCCCTTTTGGCTTGACTTTGGCATAACAGCTGTCTATCAAAAATACTACGCGGGCTTTGCCCGCAACCCAAAAACATATTCTCACGCAAAGGCGCAAAGGTCGCCAAGGAAGACAGGATGATTTCGCCTCTTAAACTTTGCGTATTTTGCGGCTTTGCGGTTCAAATTTTTCTTTTTTTGTAACTATTCACCAAATCTTTTTGGCTCTTTCAGCTCAAGTGTACGCCAAGCCTGAAATGTTTTACCTCTCGCCCGCTTCGCTAGAGGCACCCAGTTAAATACCCCAGAGGGGACCCCGATTTAACCGGGCAAGCAGAGGACGCAGAGATAAGAAGGATTTTTCATTGCCCTGAGCCGGGGCAATGAAAAAGGCTC
>PWSL01000276.1 GCA_003563255.1 Desulfonatronospira sp.
CGGAGGTCAATTTATAAGTTTCGCAGTAGAGATAATTACACTACAGAAATATTTCTATAGTTTTATATCCTGTCTCAATTGGGGACAATTGGGGACAGGCACCCCGCAGTTGTTTATAAAACACGTAAGTCTTCTGTCAGAAAAAAGGTGCGGGGAGCCGGTTCCAGGAGATCAATTTATTTGTTTCGCTGTAGTGATAACGAAAGCATAACCATTCAGGGGAAGCCGGATCCGGTCTTGGGACTATCCCCACAACACCTTGCCTGCACAAATACCAAAATTACAGACGTGAAATTTTGTGAACCTGCACTAGCACTACAGCGACACTTTGTGTTAATTATTGCCCTGGCCACCGGGGACAGGCACTTTTGCCGAACTCAAACCGTAATATGGCAGGACTCTCGGCGGCAAAAGAGCCAGTCCCCTTCGAGTTCAAATAAAGTGTCGCTGTAGTGCTAATCACGCCAAAGGCGTGATTATCGAGGGACAGTCCCCAGATCGGTCGCTGTCTGTCACCATTGTGGCCCCCCCTGAATAGTTACACGAAAGCCGGTCTAAAACCGGGTGAATGCCATGGCAAAAAAAGACAAGGATAATTCCTCCGATCAGGAGCTTGCCCTGGATCAGGATGAAATAAGTACCGACCGAAGTAAGGAAAAAGTCGAGCTGGATCTCGATGACGCACCCTTTCTGGAGGAAGACGAAGAAGAAGAGGAGCCGATCCCTAAGGAAGAAATAGAAGATGTCGATAAAGAAATTATAGAGGATCATGAAGACCAGGAAACGGCTGCTCCCTGGTGGAAACAGAAAAGTGCAATTGCCGCCTTTGGCAGCGTTCTTATAATTCTTTTACTTGTGACAGGCTACCTGCTTATACCAACCAGGCAAGAGCCTCCATTGGCACCTCAGCCGGAGCTGGAAGTTGTTGAAGAAACAGTTGAAGAACCTCCCGAAAAGGTTCTAAAGGAAAAAATAGTTCAATTTCAGCCTTTTATTGTGGACATCGAATACGGCGGTAAAATCCACTTTCTTCGAACCAGACTTTCCTTGTCGGTTTTTGGAATCGAAGCGGCCCGGGAGGTGGAAGACAAAAAACTGATCCTGCGGGATTCAATTTATTATTACCTGCGTAACAAGGACGACTCTTTTCTAATGGACAGCAATAACACAGAATCTATTTCCCAGGACCTAATGTCGATTGTGCAGCAGTATTTAGGTCGGGATAAACTGCAGAACATAGTAATCGAGGATTACAGGGTGAATTAAATGATACATCCCTTAAGTCTGCCGGTTGTGGCGGCCCAGTCCCATATAGCCCAGCATTTCCAGGTGGCGGCCCATAATTCTCCTGAGAGGTACCAGGCTGTACTGAGTGACATCGCCGTATCAAAATTCAACCAGGAAAAAGGAATGGTGCCTCCAACGGACAAGATCACTCAGATAAACCCGCAGAAAGAGCATCAGAGCAGAAAACACCTGGGGCCGGATAAGTCTTTTACCAGAAAAAAGTCTTCAGATGAACAGGAAAATCCAATACCCCTTTCAGAAAACATTGTGGACCTCAAGGTATAGCTCGTGCAATTTCTGCAGGTCCCGGGACACAGCTGATAGATGAGTTCATTTCACTGGATTTTGCTGGTTGTCAGTGCAGTAGAAGTTATTTTGCTTGCTCTGGTCTTTGTGTTCTTTTTCCGCCTGCGGCGATCCGAAAACATCCTGACTCACCTGCAGGATAATCAGGAAAAATTCCTTGAACGACTCAATTTCAACACCCAACTGGAAAATGAACTGGTGTCAACTTTTGAAAAGCGCCAGAAAGAATTGACTGAACTGGAACATAAACTGGACCTCAGAGTTAAGGAACTTAACAAACTGATTCGACATGCCGAAAAATTTACCAAGTCCCCCCAGTTCATGAAACAAATCATAGTAACCGGGTACCAGAACGGACGTTCCGTGGAGGAACTGGCCAGAGCAACCGGCATGTCCGTAGACGAGGTGGAACTCATTGTGGAAGGGTACCGTGGCCGGTAAAAATAACTGAATAATCGAAATGAACATTTTTGGTCCAGGCTACAGGGAAAGCTCTAAAGATGAATCCAGGGAAAACCCCAGGGTCAGAAGTTTCAGACGCAGGTACAGCCCCGGAGAAATAATCAGGGGTACCGTTCTGGAATATGACACTACCAATATGGCCTGGGTCCTGGTAGATGACCTCCGGGTCCTGGCCTGGATCAGGGACCACCATTTCCGGGGAAGGCTTCTGCATCTGCAGGTGGAAAGCATGCATCCTGAAATTGTGCTCAAAGAGGTGGAGCTTGACCCTGATGGCAGAAAAAGATTCAGCATAGTGGTGTAAACAGTGCTGTCCACTCCAAGCCCCTCTGCTGCCCTCCCCTTTACACCCGGCTCCCCCTGGCTGGCTCCCCTGGCCGGTTATTCAGACCTCCCTTTCAGACTTTTGTGCCGCAAATGGGGCTGTATGGCGGCCTGCACCGAAATGGTCAGCGCGAAAGGCCTTTTTTATTCCACGGCCAACACCATGCGCCTGCTGCAGACCAGTGCTGAAGACCAGCCCCTGGTGGTACAGCTTTACGGCAATGAACCGGAAATCATGTCCCGGGCTGTATATCAACTCTGCAGCATGGGGTTTGCATACTTTGATCTCAATTGCGGTTGTTCCGTAAACAAAGTAGTCAAAACCGGATCAGGGGCTGCTCTTCTCAAAAATCCCCGACTGCTGCTGGAGATGGTCTCGGCCATGACTCAACATGCCGGAGCAGGCAGGGTGGGAGTGAAAATGCGCCTGGGCTGGAGCAACCAGGAAATTGTTTACCTGTATCTGGCCAAACCACTGGCAGATGCAGGGGCCGGGTGGATTACTCTGCATCCCAGGACTGCGGTGCAGCAGTTCACAGGCCGGGCCAGGCACCAGGCTTTGCAGGAGCTCAAGACTGTTTCCAGCATCCCGGTTGTCGCCAGCGGAGATTTGTTCACCGCCCGGGATGCACTGCAATGTGTCCAGTCCACCGGGGTGGATACTGTCATGTTTGCCAGGGGTGCTCTCATGGATCCTGCTGTGGGAATGCGTTACCAGCATCTGCTTCAGGGGCGCCGGGACCTGCCCAGCAACCGGGATTTTGTTTTACGGCTGTGCCGGGAGGCGATAGATGTTTACCGCAGGTATTCCACCACACGGGCTGTACTCAAGCTCAGGTCCCTGCTTCCCAGGATGATGCGCGGCCTCCCCGGTGCAAAGGAATTGCGCAAAAGGATAATATTATGTAAAGAGTGGCAGGATTTGGAGGAAGTGATGACATCTGCACAAAGACATCCGGAGACGCAATGAAAGAAAGAGTGCTCCTTGCTGAAAGCGCCGGCTTCTGCATGGGGGTCAGCCTGGCCCTTGGCAAGCTGGACCAGGCCATCAAAAACAAGATAAACCAAAACATATTCACTTACGGTCCAATCATCCACAATCCCCAGGTACTGGAATATTACAGCAACAAGGGGGTCAGAATCATTGATGATTGCCTGAAGCCTCGATCAGGGGATATGGTTATCATTCGGGCCCATGGAGTGCCTTTGCTGGTCGAGGAACAGCTCCGAAAACGCAACATCGAAATCCTGGACGCCACCTGCCCCAAAGTCAAGAAGGCCCAGCTCCTGATTCAGAAAAACAGCTATCTTTCTGACTGCCTATTAATTTACGGGGAACAGGATCACCCAGAGGTCAAGGGACTTTTGAGCTATGCCGGCTGCCCGGCATATCTGTTTGAAAACACCAAAGAATTCAGGGAGCTTACCCTGATGCCAACAGGGCGATACTGTCTGGTGTCCCAAACCACCCAGGACCGGCAGGAGTTTTTGTCAATCGCCCGGGAACTGAAAAAAAAACTGGAAAAAGATATCATCATTCTGGATACCATTTGCGATGCCACCAAGGACCGCCAGAGCGAAACCATCGAAATCGCAGGAAAAGTGGAGTGTATGTTTGTAGTAGGTGGCAGGAACAGCGGCAACACCCGTCGCCTGTACCAGGTGGCCCGGAAATATTGCCCCAGTTGTCTGCACATAGAAACCCGGGATGAAATAGATCCGGAAAAGGTTGCGGGTTGCAGCAAAGTGGGGCTTACAGCAGGGGCGTCCACGCCCAATGAGACTATCCAGTCCATCCATCAGTACCTGATGCAGATAATGAGCAGGAAAAGCCCATCTGCTTGAACCGGAGACATTCATGACCAACACCGACATACTTCTTGAAGCAGGCACCAATGAACTGGAAATCGTGGAGTTTTTCCTGAGTGAAGATCTTGGAGGAGAAAAATACCAGGGATTTTACGGAGTAAATGTAGCCAAGGTCTTACGGATTATTAACAAGCCTGATGTCACTGAAATGCCCAACACCCCTCACCCCTGTGTGTTAGGGGCCTTCAACCTTCGCTCGCGCATAATTCCACTGGTGGACCTGGGTCTTTGGCTTGAAAAGAAATCAATTCAGTCAGCATCTTCAAAAGTCATTATAACCGAATTCAACAGAGTTGTTACCGGCTTTATGGTTTCCGGGGTTACCAGGATTCACCGCTTGAGCTGGAACGCAGTGGAACCCCCGGATGTTTACATAGACGATTTCAGCGGCGGAAGTATAACCGGGGTGGTCCAGATAGAAGACAGGATAGTCTTTATCCTTGACCTGGAAAGGATTTTGGCTGAACTCAATCCGGGCCTGAGCATGACCCTGGATGTTGAAATGGTGTCAGATACTGAAAGCGGCTATATCGCCTATATTGCAGACGATTCCAACCTGATCCGGAATATGATTGCGGATCTGCTGGAAAAGGCCGGGTTCAAGGTTGTAAAATTCAAAAACGGGCAGGAAACATGGGATGAACTGCTAAAAATTAAAGATCTCTGCAGCAGGGAGAACAGACCCCTTTCAAGTATACTCCATGTGGTTGTATCCGATATAGAAATGCCTGCCATGGACGGTCTGACCCTGACCAAAAAAATCAAGGAAGACCCCACGCTCGGCGCTCTGCCGGTCATCCTTTTTTCTTCACTGATAAGCGACAGATTGAGTCACAAGGGTGCATCCGTGGGAGCTGACGACCAGATATCCAAACCTGAAATCTCTCTCCTGGCTCAGAAAGCCATGACCCTTATCCAGCAGAGGCTTTAGACCTGCTCCTGAAAACCGACAATTCGGGCCGCCGGAAAACCCGGCCTCAATCAGCGCTACAGCAAAGCTTACTTATCAACCTCTCCCTTACGTACACACGTTCTGTGGTGGACAACGGGCAAAGCCCGCGTTGGTAGGTTAAGAGTTAGAGTACGGCATCCAAGAGCATATTATCCCTGTGGATGGCTTCAGGATAAAGGCATTGACCCAGCACTCCCTCTATTTCCCTGGACTTCTTGCCCATAATCTGCCGCAGATCCGATGCCTTGTAATTGCTCAACCCCACTGCAGGAGACCTGGAACTGCCCTGCTCCGTTATCTTGATCAAAGCCCCCTTGCCGAAGTTGCCCCGGACTTCAACTATGCCTGCCGGCAGCAGGCTCTTGCCCTTTTCAAACACCGCTGCCGCAGCACCGCCGTCCACTACTACCTCACCTGCCGGCTCCTGGTTGTAAGCAAACCAGAACTTGCGGCTGGATATGCTCTTGTCACGGGGAAGAATCCAGGTGCCAAGCTCCTGGCCGTCAAAGGCTTTTTCCAGGGAAAACCTTTCCCTGCCGGACAGAATAAGGGTGGGAACGCCAAGCTGGGCTGCCTTTCTAGCCGACAGGAGCTTACTGTACATACCGCCACTGCCCTGTTCTGTCTTACCGCTGCACATTTTTTCCAGAGGCTGGGAGTCTATGTCTGTTATACAGGCAATCCTCCCGGCCTCAGGGTTTTCCTTGGGATTCTCATAATATACCCCGTCGGCTGAGGTAAGATTTATGAATAGATCCGCCTCCACCAGGTTCAGGATCATGACTCCCAGGGCGTCGTTGTCACCGAAACGCAGTTCCTGAACCGCCACGGTATCGTTTTCGTTTATTATGGGGATCGCCCTCCACTTCAGAAGCTGAAGTATTGTATTGCGGGCATTAATAAAACGTTCCCTGCTTTTGAGGTCATTTCTGGTGAGAAGGATCTGGGCGGTAATTTTGCCGTAACGCCCGAAAATCTCGTCATAGCAATGCATGAGTCTGCTCTGGCCCACCGCAGAGGTAGCCTGCTTGAACACAAGATCGCTTTTGCTTTTGCATGAGGAAAGCACCTTGCAACCGGCGGCAACCGCTCCGGAAGAGACCATTATGATGTCCATGCCCCGGTCGTGCAACAGGGCAATCTGATCGGCCAGCCTGCTGACAACTCGCAGATCCAGGCCCTCTCTGTCCGTAAGCACTGCACTGCCTATCTTGATAACAACCCGGCCTGCACCGGCAAGGATTTTATGGGTGGTTTCGCGCAAGTCTTTCATAATGGGTGGCTTGTTATAGTGAGGGGGTGTCTGTCCCCCTTTTTTCCTTGCTCAACCTCTTCCGACATTCGGTAATAACTGTTCCACATCTCCTGGAGCAGAGAGTCAACCCCGGTTTTTTCCAGGGCTGAAATCAAGTGCACCCTCCCAGGCAGGGCTGCAGAAGATTTTTTAAGTCTGTCCAGCTCAGGATCACTGAGTAAATCGATCTTGTTCAAAGCCAGAATCTGTTTTCTGGAGGCCAGTTCAGGGGAATACTTCTTTAGTTCCTGGTTCAAAATCTCAAAGCCATGCCATGGATGATCCAGGTCAATGTCTTCCACGCTCAGGATATGTACCAGGAACCTGGTACGCTCCACATGTTTTAAAAACCTGTCCCCCAGACCCCTGCCCTGGTGTGCCCCGGTTATGAGGCCGGGTATGTCAGCCACAACCATCAGTGTGTCGTGCTCGTCCCGCACTACGCCCAGGTTGGGATTAATTGTGGTGAAGGGATAGGATCCGATTTTGGGCCTGGCAGCAGAGATAACTGAAACAAGAGTAGATTTTCCGGCATTGGGAAAGCCAAGCAGACCCGCATCAGCCAGAATTTTCAGGTGCAGCCTCAGGCGTAGTTCCAATCCTTCTTCCCCGGGCTGGGCAAATCTGGGGGCCCGCATGGTGGATGACTTGAAATGCGAATTACCCTTGCCTCCCCTGCCCCCGGCGGCCAGAAGCACCTTCTGCCCCGCTTGAACCAGGTCCGCCAGCAGAGTCTCCTCCCCGTCCTGGATGGAGAATACCTGGGTGCCCACCGGCAGATATATTACCAGGTCCTTGCCGGATCTTCCGAATCTCTGTCCACCCATTCCGGGACGTCCGTTTTCCGCGGCGAACAGGCGCTTGCGTTTGAAGTCGTAAAGGGTCAGCAGCCCATGATCAGCCTGCACGTAAAGACTACCCCCGGCGCCTCCGTCGCCCCCGTCAGGACCGCCTTTGGGAATAAACCTCTCCCTGCGAAAGGAAACACATCCGTCCCCTCCCTTGCCTGAACGGACAGTAATCTCGGCTTCGTCAACAAAACGCATACTGCAGACCTCAAAAAAAAGGCCGCCTGGAGATGCACTCCCGGCGGCCGGCCATGATAATCAGGACAAGAAAAAATCAGACCGCTGCAGGTACAATACTGACCCTGGTGCGGACCTTCTTCTTGCGGGTGAATTTTTCATACTTGACCTCGCCGTCGGAAAGGGCGAAAAGGGTGTAATCCTTACCCACGCCGACATTGGCGCCGGGATGGATCCTGGTGCCCAACTGACGCACCAGAATATTGCCGGCCCGCACTTTCTGGCCCCCGTACCTTTTCACACCCCTTCTCTGACCGTGGCTGTCGCGTCCGTTCCTGGAACTGCCGCCTGCTTTTTTATGTGCCATACTGTTATCCTCCCGGGACTAGGCCTGGATGCTCTTGACTTGAAGGGCGGTATAATCCTGGCGATGTCCCTGCTTTTTGCTGTATCCTTTGCGTCTTTTCTTTTTAAAAATAATCACTTTTTTGTCCCGGTCATGCTCCAGGATATCGCAAATAACCCTGGCATCTTCAAGATACGGCTTGCCTATCTGAACTTCCTCATCCTGTCCCACTGCCAGCACAGAATCCAGAACAATCTCTTCACCGGGTTCCTGGTCCATCCTGGCCACCTTGAGCCTTTGGCCTTCCCTTACCCGGTACTGCTTCCCACCGCTTTCAACTATAGCAAACATTTTTACCTCCAAATAAAGAAGATAATCTGATATATCACATAATAAAAAACGTCAAGCAATATCCTCAAAGGTTTTTGAAATAATCAACATGACAGCGCACTTGAGAGTTAAAATACGCTTCACCCGGCCGGCCCGGGTGAAGCAGCAAGAAAGCAGGGGCAGGGCTACATCACCCCCCTGGCCAGAAACAATACCTCAACCCTTGAAGCCCCGGCTACCCTGAGCTCCCTGGTGCATTCATCCAGAGTGGAGCCGGTGGTAAAGATATCGTCAACCAGCAGGACACTGCACCCCTTAACCTGCACAGGATCAGCAGAAAAAGCACCTCTTAATTCCTTGAGGCGATCTTTTCGCTTCAAGGTGCTCTGGGCGGCTGTGGGTTTTATTTTTTTCAAGGCCCGGGTCTGGAGCTTCAGCCCGGAGCCTGCACAAAAAATGCGGGCCAGTTCCAGGCTCTGGTTGAATCCACGCTGTTTAAGCTTGGATTCGTGCATGGGAACCGGGACTACCAGATCCGCCCTGATCAGGCCGTGAAAATCAGCCGCCTGCACCAGCATGTTTCCCAGGACCTTTCCCAGACCCAGATCCCCTTGAAATTTGAAGCTCAAAATCAAGTCCCTTAAATGCTCCTGATAAGCCCCGAAAAAGCCAAGTCCGGACCAGGGAAAAGGTCTGCCGCGGCAATCCAGGCACAGATAGGGCTCTTCTTCATCCAGGACATAAACCCTGGCACATCCGGGACAGAAACCGGTCCTGCGAATCTTCAGCCTTCCGCTGCACCTGGAGCACATGGCAATCGACCGGTTCTCCCGGACCATTACCAGCCCGCAGACCAGGCATCTTCCACCCAGAAAACCGGACTTGAAAGCCCGGATGTACTGCCTCACCTGCAGCCATGAAAAATTTCCAGCGTATCCATGTATGCTCAGGAAGGCTTTGAAATGCTTGTGCATAATGGGAAATAATTTACCTCCGGGCTGTATGCTCTCCCTTACGGCCTGGAAGCGGAGCCAGAAGGCCGACCCGCAGGCACGTGTCTTACAAGCCGGAGGTGGGCCTGGGAGCCATGCGACATGCAAAGCGCTGAACAGATACCAGTCGCCTAAAAATTAATACCGACTGCAAAATCCCTGATCATTTTTCTGGAATCCGCGTCCCTCTCCAGGTCTTCCTTGAGATCGATTCCTCGCAGGCAAAGGTCATTGAGGGCAAAACCCAGGGGATGCAGGAAGTACTTCAGGGTCAGCAGGCTGCCCTCAAACAGGCGCTCCCCTTTTTTTCTGCCGGCTATCAGGACGCAGGATGCATTTTTCAAATCCAGCTTCGGCTCGCCCCGGGCAGCCCAGACCTCGTAAACACTCTGCCCCCGGTCTATTAGAGACTTAAAAACAGCAGGAACATGGTAATAATATATGGGGGAACTGAAAAATATGTGCTCACAGGCCTGCATATTGTCCAGGATTTCCTGGACATCATCTTTTCCAGCCAGGATGCAGCGATTGTTCCTGCTGGTTTCGCACTTGCGGCATCCAATACAGGGCAGGATCTTTTTGTCCCTGAGATAAATGCTCTCCACCGGCCTCCCCTGCTCCTGCAGGGCATGGACAATTTCCTGAACCGCCCTGTCGCTGTTGCCGTCTTTCCTGGGGCTGCACCCCAGAACCATCGCCCTGGAATCAGTCATTTACTTCTCTCCTGCGTTCAAAGTCGGCCTTTATATACGAGGATTCTGCAGTCATCTTCAAATTCCATTCCGGGTGCAACATGGCCATTGTTTTCAGGACAGCAGCAGACTTTTCATGAGCCAGCACACGAACCGCCTCTATCCTCGATTGCCGGAGATGCTTACTCACCTCCTGTTCCAGGCCTCAACACCTGTTGCGAAGATCCAGCCACAGCATGTGTTTTCTCTTGTATTGCCCGGGCTATGTAAAAGATGTATTCTGAAAAAAAGGATTGTTCTTTCTTTCGTCAATGACCATGCTCTCGGGGCCGTGCCCGGAATAAATCACCGTATTATCCGGCAGGGTAAATATTTTTTCCCGGGCTGATCTTTGAAGCATACTCATGCTTCCCCCGGGGAAGTCAGTGCGGCCCACGGCACGCAGAAACAACAGGTCCCCCACGAATACCGACTGCAGTTCCGGAAAGTAAAATGAAAGACTGCCGGGAGTATGCCCCGGGGTGTGCAGGACCTGGCATTCGTGTCCCAGAAAATCATGCCTGCCCTCTTTTAAATCCTCAAATTCGAACTCCGGTGTTTCCGGAAAATCCATAAAACCGCCCGCCCCTACCTCGGTCTGCAATAAAAACCTGTCCTCTTCCGGGGCGAAAATTTTTGCCCCGGTGGCAGCAGCCAGATCCGCATTGCCCTGAATATGGTCAAAATGCAGATGGGTATTCAAAATCATAGCAAGCTTCAATCCTTTTTCCTTGAGGTGAGTTACTATCCGCTCAGGGTCACCTCCTGGATCAATCACCATGGCTTCCTGCTGCGAATACAACAGATAACAGTTGGTCTGAAGAACCCCCAGGGGGTAAGTCTTTATCTCGAGCATGCCTGACTCCCATTTCTGATTTTTAGAATTCTTCCAGTATAAGTTCTTTCAGTTCCCTGCGTTGTGAAGAACCTTTCTGATCCGGGTGCCCCATGGCCACTACGGCCATAAGTTCCAGCTTGTCCTGGTCAGTACCGAGCACCTGGTGCACCATGGATTCCTGGTTGATAATCTCTCCCAGCCAGACCGCTCCCAGGCCAATCCCATGAGCAGCCAGGAGCATATTCTGGATGCAGGCCCCGATGCCCTGGCAATCTTTTACATGATTGTACTTGGAACCGGTGTCAAGGAAAACTACAATCAAGACTTTGGCCGCCCTTACAATATGACTGTACTTGGTGCAGTCCATGAGGGCGTTTTTTCTCCCGTCTCTGGACGTAAGAACCAGAAAACGCCAGGGTTGATTGTTAAGACCGCTGGGAGCCCATCTGCCTGCATCCAGGACTTGCAGGACATATTCCCGGCTTACCTCCTGGTCGGTGAATTTTCGTATACTGCGGCGGTTGAATATGGCCTCAAAAACATCCATAAAAATCTCCTGGGCTTATCGTTCAAGTGTAACCATTCAGGGATGCAGATACCAAAAAAAATAAGTGCCGGGGTGCCTGTCCCCACAAACATGCACTCCCTGAAAGCTGGAGAAGATCCCGGGACTGCTTCCATGAAGGTATCCGCTGCTCTTTTTAAATACAAGTGACAACCTCGGCTACAGGCTTTTCCGGCCTGAGAAGCAGAATGGTTTCACCTTGTTCCGCCTCGGTAATAAAATAAGCCTTTTGCGAAACTCTGTGAAAGCAACTGTTTTCATTTTCTCTGTCCTCCTGAAGTGTACTGCAAACTGTATCTTCAACAGGGTTTTGTCAAGCTGGACATACCCGGGCTCCTCTACAAACGGGGAACCGCCTCCAGCAACTGGCGAGTATGAGGATCTTTTCCACGCTCATCCTGGGGTTGAGGGAGTTGAAGGGATCCTGAAAGATCATCTGCATCCTTGAGTCCAGGACCCTCAATCCCCAGAACATCCTCCAGCACCGCCTGGACCTTTTCTTTTGCGTATCTGTTTAGCACTACAGCGAAACTTATTGATTGACCTCCGGGGACTGGCTCTCCCCGCACTTATTTTTTAAACCTGTCAATCATCCTTCAGAAAAATAAGTGCGGGGCCAGTCCCCATGCCACAAGCAAAACGCTAAACAAATACTCTTTTGCTTTTCTAAGCCATATCCGTGGTATCCAGTGCCTGGCTGACAGGACATTTAAACAGATTCTCCAAGACTCAAAATCAAGCAAAAAACGAGCTCATCTCAAATATTTTAATATATTGACCAGGTCCGACCCGAACAAAACAGGCCTGGAAATGCCTTTAGATGCAAGTTCACTCCTGGTCATTGACAAAAACCATTTGCTGGACATAATTTCAGCTTTTTTTGACTTGTAAAGGCTTCAAATTCAGATGGTTGCTTCTAACTCATTGCAGCAGCAACCTTAATAAGGATATATTACCATGACCACTTTCATCTGGATCGGAATTGTGCTCTGCATTTCCCAGTCAGCAATGCTTTCCGGGCTCAACCTGGCCTTTTTCACCATCAACAAGCTCCAGCTGAAGATGGAGGCTGCCAGGAATAATGTTCATGCATTGAAAATACTGAGGCTCAGAAAAGATTCCAACTTCCTGCTTGTCACCATTCTGTGGTCCAACGTGGGTGTCAATGTTTTGCTTGCTCTTTTGTCTGGCTCTGTGCTGACCGGAGTGCTGGCTTTTTTATTTTCAACAGTTGTAATTACAATATTCGGCGAAATCATGCCCCAGGCCTATTTCTCCAGAAATGCCCTGAAAATGGGAGCACTGCTTTACCCTGTTATCCGCATTTATCAGTTCATCCTCTATCCCATAGCCAAACCTACGGCCATGATTCTAGACCGCTGGCTGGGACCTGAGGCTATTGTATATTTTAAAGAAAATGACCTGCGTGAAATCATAAAACTGCATATGAAGTCATCCAACAGTGAGATAGACAAGGTAGAAGGCAAGGGCAGTCTTAACTTCCTTGCCCTGGATGACCTGCCTGTGGCGGCCGAGGGCGAGATTATCAATCCGGACAGCATTATCCAGCTGGAATTTAACGGCAGCAGGCCGGTTTTCCCTGAAATCACACCACAGATTGGAAACGATTTTCTGGCCAGGGTGCAGAAGTCAGGCAAAAAATGGATAATCATTACTGACCCGGACAGTCAGCCCAGGATGACACTAAATTCTGACAAGTTTCTGCGCCAGGCACTGTTTGAGCCACAAAAATTCAATCCTTATCATCATTGTCACCGGCCGATTATTGTTCGTGACGGACTTAAAAGCCTGGGCGAAATCATCCCCAAGCTGAAGGTCAACCCACAGCGTTCTGATGACGATGTCATTGATGAGGATATTATCCTTTACTGGGGAGATGAAAAACATGTCATTACAGGTTCAGACATCCTGGGCAGGCTACTCAGAGGCATTGTTCAGACAAGGCCACTGCCTCAAAACCCGGTTTCCGAGACTCCGCTTTAGGCGCTTAGCACAAATTTCAGACAAACATGTTGGTCGTTAAAATCGGTTCCTGGTTCCTGGTTCTTCGTTCCTGGTTACCTCTAATTCCCAGGCTCCAGCCTGGGAACGCTTTGTTCTTGCGGCAACAACCGCTTTTTTTAATATGTGGCTGGAGCCACAGAAAAGCGATGTCCCCAGACTGGAGCCTGGGAACAAGAAAAGAAAACACTGTGCTTGCATGTTTGTGGGGCCTCTTTTTCCGCGCAGAGTCGCGGAAAAGCCTGGTGACTTACTCCTGAAACCCTGTTATAAAAAACAAGAAAATTTTGAACCGCAAAGCCGCCCCGGTTGAATGCCCTTCGGGCTTGCTCTTCGATCAATTCAACTGGGCAGGCAAAGTACGCAAAGTTTAAGAGACGAAGCAGAGGTATCCTGTATTCCTTGGCGACCTTTGCCAGCCCTGTTAAATTCACGAAGTGAAGGCGGAGCCATTTAACTGGGCGCCTTTGCGTGAGAATATGATTTTGGGTTGCGGGCAAAGCCCGCCTTAGAGACCTTTTGACTGTCAAGTTATCAGTTATCTGGATTTTCTGATCATTTTCTTATCACATAAACACCATGACAAGAGAGGTCCAATGAAGCCCCATCTGGACAAAAGCGACCTTATCCTGTTTGAAGCCGTGCTCCAGGAATCCCTGGGCGCGACTTTCGACTTTTCAGCTTACAGCCTGTATTTTCCCCGGGAAATCCCCCCTGCGATGTATCATGACGACAAAATTGTCCCTGTTCTTGAAAAGGACCGGGCCTTTCTGCCCCTGGTGCACAAGACCCGCTTCCTGGGGATATTTATGGCCCGGGGCATCGACATCGACCGCATGCAGCAGATAAAAGAGGTGCTGCCCGGGATAATATCCCTGTGCCTGGACAAGGTCCTTCTGCACAAGCAATGCATTACCGACTCCATCACCGGCCTGTACAACCATGAAAAATTCCAGCAGGTCCTTGAAAAAGCGGTGCAGGACATCCAGACCAGCCTGACCCTGGGCCCTGCCGCTTCCATGGACGCCGGCCTGGATCGCTACAGTGCCACCTTCTGCGTCATACTTCTAAACCTGGACCGCTTCAAAAAAATAAACAATGTTTTTGGTTATACCTTTGGCAACCAGGTCCTGGCGAAACTGGCGGAGCATATACTCCAGGAACTGCCCGAGCAGGCCATGGCAGCAAGGCTGCAGAGCGACACCATGGCCGTATTCTGGCCCCAGGCCTCAGCAGCCAGATGCAGGGAGCTTGCCGAGACCCTGCGTGAAAAGACAGCTTCCCTGGTCTTTGAGTACCAGATATCAGGAGAAAAGATATCTCTGACTGCTGCTGTGGGTTGGAGTCTGTTTCCCCAGGATATCAGGGGCCCGCAGTTTCAAAGGTCTGCTTTTGAACTGGCCCACCTGGTATGCCTCAAGGCCGGGGAAGCCATGAATGTTTCCAAGGAAAACGGCAGCCACAAGGCCTTTGCCTTCAGCAGGCTTTTGCAGCAAGGCGGGATTATCCTGGAGGTATTGCCATTGAACCGGCTGGTAATAAATCTGGGCAAGAACATGGATGTTTTGGAAGGCCAGAAGTTCATGGTCTGGTCCCGCAAGTTCAACGGCCGGTCTCAGGCAATTAAAAAATCCGGAAGATCTTCATCCGGTACCTACCCGGCCATTCACAAGGGCGAAATAACCATTCAGGAAGTGCAGGAGGAGGTTTCCATCGCTGAAATCCTGTACTTAAACGACCCTGCCTGGAAAATCGAACCCGGGGACAAATTGAGCCTGCTGGCTGAAAATGAAAGCCTCCTGGAGAAACAGGACATGGCCGGCAGAGATATCCAGCCCCGGGACCTGCTCACTGGTCTGTATTCTTACAGGGACTTTCTTTCTCTGTGGACCAGGTCTAGGATGAACGATGATACCTTCTGCATGGCCATGCTCAAGCTGGAGTATCCCGAAAAAGACAGTCACAGCAATGGCATTGACAATGAAAACCTGATCCAGGAAATTATCAAAATGGTTGAGCGGGTATTCCCCCAAAAACCCCTGGGGGGCAGGTACAGCTCCACCTGCATGATTTTTTATTTTTCCGGCCAGGCATGCCAGGACCTCAAAAAACCCTGGATCCGCCTTCTGGAGGAAATCAAATCCGGGCTGCAGGTTTCCGCCAGCCTGGCCCTGGCTGCCTGGCCATTCCTGAACTACTCCAAGACAGACACCCTCGAAAACTGCCGCAAGGCCCTGGAACATGCCAGGCTGACCACTCCTCCCAGACTGGCCTGCTTCGATTCCCTGACACTCACCGTGAGTGCGGATTCCCTTTTTACTCAGGGAGATACCTTTGCCGCCCTGGAGGAGTACAAGCAAGCCCTGGCCGCCGATGAAAACAACCTCCTGGCCCGCAACTCCCTGGCCATATGCTACGCCCGCCTGGGGAGGCTGGAACTGGCCAGGCAGCACTTCCAGGAAATCACCTCCCGGGATGAATTCAACCTCATGGCCTGGTATAATCTTGGCTGTGTCTGCCTCAAGCAGGGCGAAGTCCAGGAGGCTGCGGACCTGTTCGCCAGGTGTCTGGAAATTGATCCCACCCATGCCTTCAGCCTGCTCAGACTGGGCCAGCTGGCTGAAAACAGCGGTCAGTATCAGCAGGCAACCCAGTGCTACCTGGACGCGGGCCGCACCAGCGATGGAGCCGGCCTGGCCCCCAGGCACCTGGCCAGGCTGGCCTGGAAACAGGACCAGAAGGAATCAAGCCGGGAATTTCTGCACCAGGCCCTGCTCCAGGACCCAAGGGACGCATTTTCCTTGAATCTTCTGGCCAGGATATACCTGGAAAGCGGAGATGATCCGGAAATCGCCGAATCCCTGGCCCGCCAGAGCGTGGCCCTGAGGCCGGATGTCAGTGAATTCTGGCTGGACCTGGCCGACATTTTCAAGGCCAGGGGCAAGACCAGGCAGGAAACCCAGGCCAGGGCCCGGGCCAATGGATGAGCGCATTTCAGTCCTGCTGCACTCCCCTGCTCTGCCCCAGGGCCATTAAGATGCAGGCAGCTGTAAGTGCGCACCTCCGGGGCAGGCTGTCTTTGATAATGTACTCCCGGTGACTGTGATCGTGATCCCCGACCGGACCCAGGCCGTCCAGGACAGGCACTCCCATGGCGGCAATAAAGTTGGCATCTGAAACACCACCCCTCACTTCCCGGCCCACGGAAAAACCAAGTTCGCCGGCAGCCGTGCTTGCCAGGTCATACAGAATCTCCCCGGATCCCCCCTCCGGCATGGAAGGGCGACAGGAGACCGTTTTCCAGGTGCAGCCTGTGCCCTGGACCACCGGGGTCTCCAGGATGACCGATATTTTGTCACTCAGGGCCTTTTCATCACTGGCCTTTTCAAAACGAATGTCCACCTCCAGAAAGGCCTGCTCTGCAATGCAGTTGGGCCTGGTTCCGCCATCTACGCGCCCCACATTGACCTGAACCCGGGGCCATGAATTCAGGTCCTCCAGGGCTATGACCTTATGGGCCGCCTCCAGGACTGCGCTGGGTTTATCCCCACCGGAATAGTTCCCGGCGTGGCCCCCCGGGCCTGAAACATGTACCTGCAGACCGATTTTTCCCTTGCGGCCCACCACAACCTGGTCCTGCAGCCCGCCGCCCTCCAGAACCAGGGCCTGGTTATTTCTGGAACACAAGCTCTCTATCAACTTTCTGGAATAAGGCGAACCTACTTCCTCATCAGAATTGCAAAGAACAGTAATCGGCAGGTCCTGCAGATATCCGGCATTGGCCAGGGCCTTCAGGGCGAAAACCGCCACCACCAGGCCCCCTTTCATATCCAGAACTCCTGGACCATAGGCGTTGCTCTCGTCCTCCCGGAAATAATTAAACGAGGTGTCCTCTGGAAACACTGTATCCATATGTCCCGCCAGGAGTATGCCCTTTTGTTTCTTTGCAGCAGGAGTTCCGGCAATGACCATGTTGCCGCAATGGGCGAATGAGATCACCTCGCTTTGCATCCCCAGTCCGGAAAATATCCCGGACATGGATTCCGCCATGCTGTCCAGGCCCGCTTTGTTGTGGCTTCCGCTCTGGATGAGCACCAGCCTCCTCAACAGCTCGAGCATCTCCTGCTGCCTGGAATAGATATCCCTGGCTATTTCTTGAATCATATTCAGGCCTTACTCCTGGGTATCTGTTTAGCGCCTTGCATCTAGCACGGGGACTGTCCCCCGCTAAATTGATACCTTCTGGGAATACTTTTTGAGACCGGCAAGGGAGTCGGCATACATGACAGGGTCGGCGTCGGGATAGCTGACCTCTTCTGCGCTCCATGGCTTTTGCAGGACTATGCTGTCCTTTGTCCGGCGCAGGACGTTGCTGCGGTGCAGGGGGATTTTGCCCCCGGCCGTGGCAATATATCTGGGTACAGCATCCCCGGATATATTTCCGTACATTGCCTCTACTATATCCCTGCCCTTTTCCACCGGCACCCGCAAGTGGGTGAACTGGGGATTGCGGTAGCTGCAGTTAAAGATATAATACGGCCTGACGTAGGCTTCCTGGATGGTCTCGCACAGGCAGACCATTTTGACAAAAGTGTCATTGATACCCTTTAAAAGTACCGCCTGGTTCAGCACGGCAAACACCCTTTTGGATATCTGCTTGAAGGCCTCCCTGGAGACCGGAGTTATCTCCTGGGCGGTATTTATCTGGGTGACCACCCGAACCGGCTTTATGTCGTTGCTTGATTCCAGGATATCCAGAAGTTCTCCGTCCACCCTTTGGGGGGTTGTCACCGGAATCCTGGTTCCCAGACGCTTGATGCGCACGTGCTCTATCCGGTCCAGTTCCGCAAGGATGTTCTTAAGAACATTGTTGGGCAGCATGAAGGCGTCTCCCCCAGTTATGAGTACGTCCCGGATACGGCTGTCGTTTCGGATATAATCCAGGGCCTCGGCATAGGCCTTTTGAGGGTAAATGCGGTCTTTTCTGCCTATATGGGCTATGCGCAGGCAGTGGGTACAGTACATGGCGCACATATTGGTGGCCTTGATGGTCACCACCCTGGGATAAAACTGGTCAATGAGCCTGGCCGGAGAATGATCCGCCGCCACCGGCGGAATCTCGATGCCGGCATTGTCCACCATCTCACCAGTGGGCACAGACTGCAGCAGTACCGGATCATCCAGCCTTTCCGGCATGATCAGGCCGGCATAATAAGGGGTCATGCGCATGCGGTATTCCCTGGTCACCCGGCTTACCTCGTCCAGGGCGCCCCGGGGAAGGTTCAAAATTTTTTCCAGGGTCTCAGGGGATTCTATGGCATACTTAAGCTGCCCGGCAAAGGAGTCCCACTCCTGCATGGACATGCCCAGCACCCGGCGAATGCGGGCATGGTTTTCCTGAATTCCGTCCCATAGCTGTATTCCACTGGCTGCCTCTTTATCCCTGGCTTTCAGGTAACCGTCGACCCGGACCCCGGCTTCCTCCACGATGGCCATAGCCCGGTCCACACGGCCTCCCAGGCTGACTCCGTGCTCGTCGATACTCTGGTGCCTGAGTGCCAGGCCCACTGCCTGCTCCCATTGCAGACCCAGACCGGCAGGGCTTAGACCTTTTTCCAGTCTGAGCTTCTTTAAAAACAGGAAAATATCTACTATATCCTGCACGGAGTCATGGGATTCCGCCTTTGCAAGCATCTCACTCACCCGGACAGAGTATCCCCATTGATCTTTAGCAGGTCCTACACTGTAAAGATGATTCAGAAGCTCTATGGTATAATCATCCAGTGGTTCATTATATTGCATGGCTCATTCCGTAATGGTTATAGATTCTTCCAGCATGAACTTCCCCAGGCTGATATCCCGGTTCAGGTCATCCAGGTTGTCGGCCACTGCCACCACCCGGCCCAGAAAAGTCCCGGGCATGATGGCACACTTGTGTCCGGGGTGCTCCACAATTATCATCTTATGCTGCACCTTTCTGTTGCGGACCTGCCTGAACAGTTCCCGCTCGTCCTCATCCATGGGCAGAAAGTAGTTGGTCACCACTTGACGATCCACCTTGAAGTTGTAGGTTCTCCAGTACAGGTCTTTGATGGCTTCCTTGATTTCCACTCTGCCCGGGGGCAATCTGTTGTGCACTACAGCATGGTATTCCATCTCCATCAGCGAAGGCGAGCCCTGGGGCAGGGCATTTTCCAGAGTACAGCACATCTCCATGGTAGTGCCCTGTTTACGGGCATTTACCTCCACAAAAAAAATCCGGCCTTCATGGTCCACGATAAAATCGCAGCCGAATATACCCCGGTACCCGCTTCTGCCCAGTGCCCGCCCTACCATGCGGGCGTGCTCCCTGATTTCAGTCTGTTCCCTGCTGGAAAGCCGGGAGGGGAAAGCCGACCCTCGAAACATGTTTCCGTTTTCAATCTCCTGATCCGCAATGGCGGCAATAAACACATCGTCCTGATTGCCCACCACCCCCAGCACCGTTGGATCCAGTTCATGCGGAACATAACGGCTGATAAAATAAGTATCCTGGCAGAGCGGTTCTTTTTCCAGCAACTCCCGCCCTGAACGGACAATCAAACTGTTGGCACCGGCTGCGGAATAAGGCCGGCTGACAAAAACACCATCGGTCCACTCCGGGGCCACCTCACAGACAGCAGAGTACAGTTCCTGAGTGTTTTTACAGATGCGGTAATCAATAAGAGGCACCAGGCCGCTCAGCATCTGCAGCTGGTAGAGCTTATTATTCCAGATGGAAGCCAGACCGCCCTCTGGACCCAGCAGGACCGCCCCGGGCATGCCTGCAAGTCCCAGTTGCGGCATGGATTCATAGACATGGATATAAAGACGGCCCTGCTTTGCAATGAGCATCTCTGCAAGACTGCGCACGGCTGGAGAGTTGGACACCTCCATTGCAAACTCCCCGGAAGCCATGCGGCAGCTGTACTTTCTGCTGGTCTGGGCATACAGACTTTTAGCCCTTGGATTGATAACCAGGATATTCCTGTGGGGATAGGACTCCATGATGTCCGGAATAATGGAAATAAACTCGAATTTGCGGCCGTATATCTTGCCCAGGGACTCGGCCACAAACTGGTTCAAACAGTCCGCTTTGATCTCGCCGATATAAAAAAAATAACTGGTATCTTCCTTCAGGTCCAGGTCCGAAAAAAGAACGTCATCTTCGCCTGAAAACATATAATGTCTGCCTTTGCCTGTTCAATTTTTTGGTATCAGGTGTAGTTTTTGTATTTTACTAAAGCGGACTTTGCCCGCAACCCAGATAAGAAAAGAGTTTTTAGCCCACAGATCACACAGATTGACACAGATAAAAGAGATTGAAGAAGCATGTTTTTTCCTTGCGGGAATAAGAACCCGCAAGGAAAA
>PWSL01000311.1 GCA_003563255.1 Desulfonatronospira sp.
GCTGACCCCAGTGCCCAAGGCCCTGGAGATCCTTGAGCTCATGAAAAAGGGTCAGCAACTCGACCCTGATGTGGTGGATCTGTTTATCCGGAACAAGGTTTATGCACTGTATGCAGACAGGCATCTGAAACCGGGAAAGGCTTGAGATAATATTCTGCTTATTGGCAAAGCAGATGCTGGAGAGCCGGTCCCCATGCGACATGCAAAGCGCAGATACCATGGGACAAGACCAGCATTGAAAGGTCATCAGCCGCTTTGCGGCGTGTGAAGCCTGGGCTTAACTTAACCTGTCTGGTTGTATGGCAGGACAGCCCTGATGGTCCTTGACTCTGTAGCGGAGGGTAACAACAATGCAAAGGGTTATTGTATATTTTCAGGCTATATTTCTTGTCGCCGGCTTACTGGTTCAAATCTCAACCGCCTTTGCCTCTTCTGCAACTCCACTGGGCCAGGTGGTCTATATTCAGGGTCAGGTGGAAATCCAGCCCTCCGAGGATGTCCCATGGACCAATGCTCAAAACGAACAGAATATTTTTCCAGGCACCATCCTGCGCACTGGTGCAGGTGCATCTGCGGCCGTGCTCTGCGCTGATGAGTCACAAATCAGACTCGGTGAAAACACAGTTATCCTGTTCAGGGAATCCGCTGCCTCTCCAGGCATGGTCAGGGCGGGCTTTGTGCCGGCTTCAAGGCCTGGACGGACAAGTATTTACCGGGTTCGCCAGGGCCGGATATGGCTGCGCAATGCCAATGAAAAATCCAGGCTTGAAATAATAACACCTGCAGTGACTGCCGCAGTCCGGGGTACGGAATTCACCTTGAGGGTGGAGCCGGACGGCTTTTCATCTCTAGCCCTGCTTTATGGGTCAATATTTTTGTCCAATCCTTACGGCGAAATTCAGCTGTTTACCGGAGAAATGGGTACCGCCCGGCCCGGTCAGGCCCCTGTCAGACAGGTACTGGTTTCTCCCCGGGACGCTGTCCAATGGACCCTGTATTATCCGGGAATAATCAGTTATAAAGATCTGCCTTTAAGTCTCCTGCCCGGCCCTCCACCCTCTGCAGCAGAAACAGCCTTTGATACAGGAGAGACGGAAAGAGCTGAAAAAGCTGCAGCAGCCTATCTGGCATCAGTGCCCGGCGACTATCGCGCCCTGACCCTTCTTGGCTGGATTGCTCTCCGGGATAATAACCCTGAGCAGGCCCTGGAGTACTTTGAAAGGGCTTTCACAGACAATATTCAAGGTGATGCAAGATTGGTCACCGGACTGGCTCTGACCTATTTCCGGCTGGGCAACGCGGCCAGGGCGCTTGATCTTTTCCAAAACAGTCTGCCGGATTTTCCCATGACCCCTGAAATATCGGCTATGGCCGGTTTTTTCTTTCTCATGACCGGGCAGCCGGAACAAGCCCTGGAGATGCTGAACTCAGGACTGGACATGGATCCGAACAATGTCCTTTGCCTGGGGTTTCTGGCACAGATTCTCATTGTTCAGGACCGTAAAGATGAGGCACGAAAAGCGGCTTTTGCCGGGCTGGAGGCAAGTCCACACTCGCCAATGGCCAATATGACCGCGGCCCTGGTTCATATTGCTTTTTTTGAGCTTGACAAAGCCCTGGAGCGCCTGCAGGCAGCCCTGGATGCGGACAGTAAGTTTATCACCGCCCTGGTTTATCTGGCCAGGCTGCATCTTGGAAACGACAGGCTGGACCAGGCCTGGAAGACCATAAGACCAGCTCTGGAAAAAGCCCCTGCTGAAGCCCGGGTTTTATCTACGGCAGGATTCATCCGTCTTGGATTCAGAGATTATGACCAGGCCAGGAAATACTTTGAAAAGGCGACAGGATTGGATCCCGGCCATGCAGACTCCCGGATGGGTCTGAGTCAATATTATTTTGCCAGAGGACATGACTTTCAGGGCCTGATGCATGCCCTGGCCGCAACCCTTCTTGACCCTCGGGTGTCTCTTTATCAGTCATTTCTGGGCAAGGCCCTTTACCAGACCCGCAGTCATGACAAGGCCCTTGAGATGTATGACTATGCTAAAACCCTGGATCCGTCAGATCCCACTCCATATCTGTATAAAGGTATTGCCCTGACAGACCTGAACCGGCCTGGCGAGGCCGTGCAGGAATTCAACAGGTCCATCGTCCTCAACGACAACAGGGCCATATTTCGCACCAGGCTCATGCTGGACCGAGACCTGGCCGTACGCAACTACGATCTGGCCAGGGCCTATTCTCAGCTGGGCCTGGAAGAATGGGCGGTGAGCAAGGCCCTGACAGCAGTCAGCTATGACCAGTCAAACCCGTCCGCCCATCATTTTCTCTATCTGGCCGAAAGTTCTAAACCCGTTCGGGAAAGGCACGGGGTCCTGGCTTCAGACTACCTCCTTTTTAAACTGCTTTCTCCAGCCAACCAGAATACTTTTACCTTTACCAATGACTACACACCGATGTTTGAGGCTCCATATACACGGATGCAGGTTCGCGGCGATATGGGAATGTGGAGCAACACCAATACAATATATAATTACTCCCTGGGCGGTTCCGGAGGGCGACCTGGAATAGCCGGCTGGACCTCGGTTTCCAGGGAAAGAGACAGTGGGTTCAGGCAGCCTGATTCCACATCCAGGGATGTAATGGCTCAGGCAATGGTCAAATGGGAACCAGCTGTTGACCACTCATTACTGTTTCAAGGTTCCTGTTATGACAATAAATCCGGGGATACTTTTTATCAGAGGGACCGTTCCTACAGCGCTTCCCCAAACATGAACCACACCATTGAAAACCATAACATGGAACTGGGATATACCCATCGCTTCAGCCCGACCTCCATATTTTTAGGCCATGCAGGGTATAACAGTTTTTCGGACGATTTGGACGATCATATACGCTACAATCTCTCGGATCCGGGCTGGAGGGAAACCCTGGATGTACGGCGGAAAACAAAACAGGACAATTTCAGTTTTCAGTCACAGCAACGGGTAGAGACAGACAATCATACCTTTATGGCCGGCATGAGCTTCATGACCGGAACAGAACGTTTTTATTGGGAAAACCATTTCAAATTATGGTATTATAATGAGTTGTTGCACGAGGAGCTTTATCCCGGGAGATTCTCAGGCCGCACCAGATGCCTAAACGCTTATCTGGCTGACTTCTGGACGCTTCATCCCGATCTGATCATGGAAATCTCCATGTCCTATGACTGGATCAAATCCGACATCATTGACGGACACAGAGACATGATCAGCCCGCGCCTGGGTCTGAACTGGCGGATCAACAGAGACAATACAATGCGTTTGGCCCTTCAGCACTATATGGTTGCCCGTGGCCTTGAGCCGCGGTTGCAGCCGGCCAGAACAGCCGGGTTCCCGGGACAGCGAAACGCGGCTGATTCATCGGAAATAACCGAAGCAGGAATCTCCATGGAACGTCAATGGGACAACAGGACCTTTTCCGCAGCCAGGGTATCTTATTTGCGCAGCAAAGAACCGATATTCCGCCGCAACACTATAGACCGCTACCAAGGCGAGGTAGTCGTCAACCGCATCCTGACCCCTTCTTTGGGAATCAGTCTTTCCGGACTGGTCAAATCTGTAAAGCCTGACAAACAAATTCTGGAAACCAACCCTGAGATGGATTACCTGGAAACCAGGGGAACAGCTGCCATGTCATTGCGCCGGCCCAGTGGCCTTGGAGTTCAGTTGAGCGCAATCACGGTTTACCAGGATTTCCAGTCTGAATACGCTTTGGATCTACAGGGTCAAAAGCGAAAGAGTTCTGCCTTTGCCCTGCTTAATTCCCGCATTTTCAGAGAGTTCCCTGAAAAACGCGGATTTATCGCCTTAAGCGTGAACAATATTCTGGGTTCCAGCTTTACTTACCTTCCGGACTCCATAAGCCTGGATTCATTTTATCCGGACAGGCAAATCTTATTTTCTGCGGGGGTAAATTTCTGAACATTTTGTTTTCACGTCCTTTCAAGGTCATCTTCATGACCATTGCTGTTCTGATTGCGTTTATTGCAGCCGGCAGACACCCTCTGAGCATCCAGTTGGAAAACCATGCCCTGGATTTTTTTTACAGGTTGCACGGCCCAGCAGCGGTACCGGATGACTTTCTGATTGTGGCCATAGATGAACCATCTTTTCAGATGATTCATGCCTCATGGCCCTGGCCCCGCAGTCTGCATGCCTCGCTTGTGGACAGACTGGATTCTGCAGGCGCCAGGTTGATTGTCATGGACATAGTCTTTGCAGAAAAGTCGGATCCCCTGAAGGACGAACAACTATCAATATCCCTGGGTCAAAGCGGCAAAGTTGTCCTGGCAAAAGCCATAGACATAGTAGAAGACCCGGAGTTTTTCAGGATTATCCATGTTGACCCCCTGGATATCCTTCAACATTCCGCCAAAGGAGTTGGGCTGGCAGTGCTGACCCCTGACCTGGACGGGGTTGTTCGGAGGTTTTCCCCCAGATACGGGGATCAATGGACTCTGCCCGGGGCTGCTTTTCTGGCACTGGAGCAAGAGGAACAACCTGTTGCAGATGATTTGAGCGGACTAATCGATTATGTTGGACCTGCCAGAACAATGCCCACTGTATCCTATTATCAGGTTCTTGATCCTGACCGTCCTTTGCCGGACAAGTTCATTAAAGACAAAATTGTTTTTGTGGGCATGAGCCTGGCTGTTCAGTCCGAACAATTCCAGCAGGCCGACTCATACGCCACGCCGTTTTTTTCGAGCCAGGGCGGTTTTATGTCCGGCGTGGAAATCCAGGCCAATATCCTGTGGACAATGCTGTCCGGCAGGGCCGGCAATATAGTCTCATATCCGGTGCATACCGGTATATGCGCAATACTACTGGGCATGATCGCCCTGTGCACTCTGAGGCAAAACCCTCTGACTGGCCTTGTAATAATAGCAATTCTTCTGGTCAGTTTTTTTTCCCTTACATTTATATTGTTTGTGCATTTTAAGATCTGGATGGAGCCGGTCCGGATCATGGCCGCAGGAGGGGCTCTGTTCGGACTTATAACTCTTGGCGATTTTTTGTCGGAAATTAAAACTAAAATTTGGACCAGAAAAGCACTTTCCAGGTACCTGGCCCCAAGGGTAGTAGAACATATCATCCGCAATCCTCAGATGATTACTCTCGGAGGGGAGGAAGTGCAGGCAACGGTTCTAATGTCAGACCTTGCAGGCTTTACAGCTCTGAGCGAAGATCTACCCCCGGCAAAGCTCATAGAGCTGTTGAGCGATTTTTTTACCCCTGCTACGGAAATCATCATCCGGGAAGAAGGAACACTTGATAAATATTTAGGCGACTCGGTCATGGCCTTTTGGGGGGCCCCACTGCATATTAAAGACCATGCTCAAAGGGCGGCCAGATCAGCCCTGGCGATTGATCGAGTCATGGAAAATATGAAAAGAGAAAAAGAAATCCAGGGGTTGCCTTTTTTCAGCAACGTCAAGACAGGTCTGCATTCAGGCCGGGTAGTAGTCGGCAATGTGGGCTCATATTTGCGCTATGATTATACTTGCCTTGGAGATACGGTAAACCTTGCCTCCCGATTAGAATCACTTAACAGGCATTATGGTACAAGAATTCTTATGAGTGAAGCTACCCGCAACCTGCTCGGGGATGGTTTCCTGGTCCGAAATGTGGACACGGTCATGGTTCTGGGGCGTTCCCAGAAACTGACTGTTTATGAACTGCTGGATCATACTCTGCATACCCACGCTCAGTGGATGGAAATATTTGAACAGGCCCTTGGGACCTATCAAAGGGGAGCCTTTGCCGAGGCTGCAGAGGGGTTTCAGAAAGTCCTGGACATTAAGCCCGAAGACGGTCCGGCCGGGACGCTTCTGGCCAGATGCAGAAGATATGTTAATAATCCCCCTTCTGACTGGCAGGGAGTATTTGTTATGGATAAAAAATAATAAGTTTTTCAAGGGATTAGAAAAATACTGATATACCGCCATAGTGATGCTTTGCCCGCAACAATAAAGAGAAGAGTTTTTTGACAGGATTAACCCCAGTTAAACACCCCATTGGGGACCCCGGTTTAACC
>PWSL01000292.1 GCA_003563255.1 Desulfonatronospira sp.
CGGGGACTGGCTCTCCCCGCACTTATTTTTCCAAGAAAACCAAGATCATTTGTAATAAAAATAAGTGCGGGGGTGCCTGTCCCCAATTTAGACAGGTTGAAAAGTTTTATAAGTTTCGCTGTAGTGGTAGAACTTTTTAAAATAAGTGCGGGGGTGCCTGTCCCCTGCTTTCCTCCGAAGGAGCCACTTTTTCTTATCGCTCCCACGCTCTGAGTGGGAGCGTGTCTGGACCGCTCTGCGGTCATTTGTGGACGCGGAGCGTCCGGAAGATGTTCCCACGCAGAGCGTGGGAACAATAAAAAAACAAAAAAAATAATACTTGTCTTTTGTTACTTTTTTTCAGGCCAGCTGATAGTAGATGGAGCGCAGGTACCTCTTGGGTACAAAAGATCTGGTTACACCGGAAAGGGATTCAGTAGAGCCGATAATCAGGGCGCCTTCAGGCTGGAGCACCCCGGCCAGTCTTTCGAACAGCTTTTTCTTGTCGTCCGGTTTGAAGTAAATAGCCACGTTGCGGCAAAAGACCACGTCGAACTTGCCCAGTCCTGCAAAAGCCTGCATCAGGTTCAGCTTTCTAAAATTGGCCAGCATGCGTACTTCGTCCTTAATGCGCCAATTATCGTCAGAAGTGGGGGCAAAGTACTTCTGAAGCTTATCCTTGCTAAGCCCCCTCTCGATCTCAAATTTGTTGTATTTACCGTAACTGGCCTGTGCAATGGCCTGGTCCGAGATATCAGTGCCCAGGATGCTCACCTGGTATTTGTTCATATCCGGAATGATTTCCTTTATGGCTATGGCTATGCTGTAAACTTCCTGTCCTGTTGAACAGGCCGCACTCCAGATACGCAGCTTGACGGGCATGGACTTTGGTGTTTTCTTGGCTCTGGCATCGATGATATCCGGGATTATTTTGTGTTTGAAGACCTCGAATGGCCCGCTGTCCCGGAAAAAAAGAGTCTCCTTGGTAGTTACCGCGTCTATGATGGCCTTTTCCAGTTTTTTGCTGGTATCGGATTTGGCCCGATGGTATAGTTCACTGAATCTGGAAAGATTATTCTGAACCATCAGATGCTTCAGCCTGGACTCCAGGAGGTAGGCCTTGCTCTGGTCCAGGTGTATCCCAGATACATTATAGATGTACTGGGCCAGAATCTTTAATTCTTCCGGGGTTATTTTCATCTTTTGACTGTGGAGGTAATTTCTGCGGCAATCTTTTCCAGGGGTGCTTCCTTGTCAACCACTCCTGCATCCCAGGCCATCTTGGGCATGCCGTACACAACACAACTGTCAGCATCCTGGCCGATGGTAACAGCCCCGAATGACTTCATTACCTTCAGCCCCAGGGTTCCGTCATTACCCATCCCGGTCATGATAACACCGGTGACTTTAGATTTATATTCCTTGGCTACCGACCTGAACAGGTAATCCACAGAGGGCTTGCAGTTGTTTTCAGGGGGATCGTCTGTAACTCTGAAAATCTTTACCTGATTGGCACCCACCACGATTTTTGCCTGCTTGCCGCCCGGTGCAATGTAGGCAACATTTTTTTTAAGGGTTTCACCGTCCTGAAGCTCTTTGACGGTCAGGGCACATTTCTGGTTCAGGCTTTCAGCCAGGGACTTGGTAAACAAAGGGGGCATATGCTGCACAATGGCTACCGGAACCCCCAGGTCGCCGGGCAGCATGGGCAGCATCTTGGTCAGGGCATTGGGCCCGCCCGTGGATATGCCAATGGCTACGATATCGGATTTTTCATAAGCGGATCTGGCTGGTCCGGTTGTGGTGGTTGTCCTGGTTTCCCTGGCCGGAGTCTCTTTTTCAGGGGTGCGTTTACCCTTGAGTGCACTTTTAAACTCGAAGCGCTTCAGAAAATGGTTGATGCGCGGGGTCAGGGCCGAGCGTATCAGTCTGATATTTTCTTCTCTGCTTTCCGATTCCGGCTTGGTCAAAAAATCAAAAGCACCCAGCTCCAGCGCTTTCATGGTTATTTCGCTGCCCTTTTTGGTCAGGGTGCTGACCATGATGACACCGATGTCCAGTTTCTTTTTTTGGATCTCCTGTAGAGTCTGAACACCGTCCATGACCGGCATTTCCACATCCAGAGTAATGAGATGCGGCTTCAGGGACTCAATTCGGCTCATGGCTATCTTGCCGTTGCTGGCGGTCCCGATCACCTCGACATCCGGAAATTCACCGAGTACATCGCTCAAGATTTTCCGGTAAACAATGGTATCGTCAACTACCAGAACCTTAAGTTTCATTTTTTGCCCCCCAAATTTGTGACCTTCCTCCCAAGCTTGAAAATTTAGCATCCTTGCCCTGGTAGCGGTCCATGTTGATCCTGCACTCCAGCCTTTTGCCACTGTCTTTGAAACTCAAATGATCAGTATATTCCTGAATAAGAAAAATACCCCATCCGCTCTGTGCAGGACTATCAGACAGGTCTTTTGTCAGGCGCTTTTCCCATTCAAAACCCTGGCCGGGGCTGATTACCACAATATTTATACTTCCCGGATCTATAGTCACCAGACATTCAATTGTTTTGGTAATGTCATTGCATGCCCCATGAACAATTGCGTTGTTCAGGGCCTCGCGAAGTACCAGGCACAGGTCGAAAAAAATTTTATCCTTTTCAACCAGGGAAGGGATGGATTTCAGCTTGTCCATTACGTGCTCCACATTTGCCGGATCCGCTGGAAAGCTGCACTGCAAAACATTATCTTGAACTCTACATTCTGAGGGCATCAAATCTCCGTTACCAGGAGAACCGCATCGTCCTCCGAAAAGGCATTTTCAGGACGCAATTTTGAAAATATATATTGCAGGGCCTGTTGCAGGGGGTAGCTGGAAGCATCCTGGCAGGCTTTCAAAAGTTTATCCATACCTTCCTGCCTGCTCATGTAGTTTTCGCCGAATGCCTCTACCAGTCCATCAGTGAAAAGATAGACCCGGTCTCCGGATTGAATATCTCTTTCCAGGGGTGAAAACTCCACTTGCTCGAAAGGACCAAGGATATCCCCTTCAGCATCAAGTATCAAAGCAGCGCTGTTGTCCCTGGGGATCATTACCGGTGGGGGATGCCCTGCATTGTACAGCCTCAGCTTTCGGCGCTCCCTGTCCACTTTCAAAAAATTTGCAGTCAGATGCTGGGTAGGCTGCAGTATGCGGTTCAGTACAGCGTTGATCATCTTGAGGCTTTCTTGCATCGGGGTGTAGGGGTTGATGTTCTGATCGATGAGTACTTTGAGTGCGGATGTCATATAGGCGGTGCCCAGATCATGACCGCTGACGTCAGCGACCACGTAAACATGGCTCTTTTCACCAGTCTGCACCACGTCCAGAAAATCACCTCCCGCTTCCAGAATGGGTTGGTAGATGTAGGAAAAATTGGCCTCGGGTAATTTTTCAGACTCCACCAGAAAGGACTCCTGGGCCTGCTTCAGGTCAGCAAACCTCTGCACCTGGGCCTCTATCAGTCTTTCCTTGGCAAACTTGAGCTCCAGGTGCACTCTTATGCGGGCTAAAACCTCTGTCTGGGCAAATGGCTTGCTGATATAGTCAACACCGCCCACTTCAAGGCCTTTTACAATATTTTCCGTATCGTTTAGAGCTGAAATAAAAATTATGGGGATGTCCTGGGTTATGGCCTCCTTTTTCAGCTTGATGCAGGTGTCAAAGCCGTCTTCCTGGGGCATCATGACGTCAAGAAGGATCAAATCCGGCTGATATTGCCCGGCTTTTGCCCTGGCCTCCACCCCGTCTTCTGCTTCCTGGGTCCGGTAGCCGAACTTGTTGAGCAGGACCCGAAGCATTCTTCGGTTCAGCGGTGAATCGTCAACAATTAGAATCAGTGGGGTACGTAATTTGCTGGTATTGGTCATAAAGCAATTTCTGGAAAGATTATCACTACAGCAAAACAAGTTTATTGAGTATCTGTTTAGCGCTTTGCATGTGGCATGGGGACTGGCTCTTCCGGGACCCACTTGTCCCAGAAAAAGAGACATTTTAAGCACAAAATGATGCTCATGTGGATCCTGGAGTGCCTGTCTCCTGCTTTCCCTGCTCCCAGGGAACGCTTTCAGCGTTGTTTAATCGTGACATAGGCGTGACAGGCAGGGTGTCGGAAATAAGTTACCAACATGCTGTTCAGCAATATGTGCTAAAGAGGGCCTGGCCCGCAACCAAGATAATGCAGTGCTCTTATCTTTTATTGTTCCCACGCTCTGCGTGGGAACATCTTCCGGACGCTCCGCGTCCACCAATGACCGCAGAGCGGTCCAGGTTCGCTCCCACGCAGAGCGTGGGAGCGAAGAAGGATTCTTATTCTTGTTCCCAGGCTCCGGTCTGGGACCTCGCTTTTTTGTGGCTCCAGCCACATTTATAAAAAAAGCGGCTGGTGCCGCAAGAACTAAGCATTCCCAAGCTTGAGCCTGGGAACGTGAGGTAACGAGGAACCAAGAACCAGGAACCAGGAACCGATTTTAACGACCAACATGTTGTTCCGAAATTTGAGCTAAGCGCCTAATCGCTGCTCAAAACTTCCTCGATATCCAGAATGGCTACCAGCTTGGTTTTGGATTTATATACTCCCTGAAAGTATTTGCCTTTAAGACCCTTAATATTTGACGGAGGCGAGGAAACCTTATCCCAGTCCGCCAGGACCACATCTGTGACTTTGTCCACCAGAAGTCCGATATATTCTTCCTTGGACTCGACAATAATAATCCTTGTATTATCGGTCATCCTGGAATAGGAAAAACCAAGCTTTTTACTCAGGTCGATAATTGTTACAATTTTTCCACGCAGATTCATTATGCCCAGAACATAATCAGGGGCATGGGGTACCACTGTAAAATCCAGTTGTTTATTGATTTCTTGGACCATATTGATATCGATCCCGCACATGGCTTCACCGATATAAAAACAAGATATCTGAAAAGGTTCCTTTCTATCTAAAGCTTTTTTACCTTTCTTTTCCATACCGCCTCCCTTACCGGCAAGCTAAAACACCACCGCCTGAAACCATAATATCCGGACACTTTTATCTTTATAGCAATGGGCATGCAGACCAGCCTTGCGGCAGGTATGAGCCAAAAAGGTTTCACGGTCCCAACCCCACTCCAGGGCTACCTGAGGCAATAAAAGTCCGGAATGAGGCCCCTTGCTGATGACCAGCCCATGCTTTCCCGGTTCAATCAGGTCAATATCTGGAACCGGCTCCAGGGGACTCAGTATGGAAATTTCAAGTTCCAGAAGCTGAAGTTCCTGAGAGGTAAGAGCTGGAAACCTGGGGTCATTAAAGGCCGCTTCTCTTGCCATCCTGATAATTGTTTTCCAGAGGGGTCCTTCACCTGAAATATTGCCGATGCAGCCCCTGAGATTGCCGTTTATCTTCAGAGTTACAAAGGCACCCAGGTGTTCCTTGAGCCTGTTGCTCGGCGGGGTTGGATAATCCCTCTCCCTGCCGTCTATACCGGACTTGATACTCAAAAAAGCCAGTTTTTTGAGATACTCCTGTTCTTCTATACTTATTTCAAAAACAAAAGAAGACATGTTGATCCACGACTGATGATTTTTGGGGTCATAAAATACAAGAATAATTTCGAGCAAAGACGCGGTTTCAGCGCCTGGCAGTGGGACTGTCCAGCACTTATTTTTTCAAAATCCATCAGATAAAAATAATTCATCAGATAAAATAAGTGCGGGACTGTCCCCATTGGGATAAGAGCACTTCTTTATCTTGGGTTGCGGGCACAGGCCGCATTAGAAATGATTAGAAGGGATTTGAAGCAGCCCCTGTAATCGGGGCAAAGATATCCCACGGCCTGCAAATCTTTATAATACCATTTGCAGGCTTTTGTAAACGTTAGATTTTGATTAAAATGGACAGGTCGAATTGTTTAGGTGTGTCGTTAGCACAAATTTCGGAACAACATGTTGGTCGTTAAGAAAACATTGTGCTTGCATGTTTGTGGGGACAGCGCGCACCAGCACTTATTTTTTTATTGAACAAGAAACAGATTAGAAAAATAAGTGCCGGGAGAGCCAGTCCCAGTGCTCAACGCGTCCTGCAAGGGTTGA
>PWSL01000376.1 GCA_003563255.1 Desulfonatronospira sp.
AAAATAAGTGCGGGGGTGCCTGTCCCCAATTGAGGCAGGCATAAAATTTTATAAGTTTCGCTGTAGTGTTACGGATTATTATAATAAGTCCGGGGAGCCAGTCCCCGGAGGTGAATAAATAAGTTTCGCTGTAGTGTTATGCCGAACGGTTTTTTTCCAAGGGCCTTCTTCCGAACATTCCTATCTCCTGGTTTTCCCCCAGTCCTTCAATGAGATGTTCATTGGCCCTGTTGCGCACGAATTCCCCGGCCATGAGTACTGCATTGGTAATGGCCTTGGAGTTGGAAGAGCCGTGGCAGACAATGCCTATTCCTTTGAGTCCCAGCAGGGGTGCTCCGCCGTATTCGGCATAGTCGATATGCCTGCCGAACCTTTTAAGCGCCTGGATGCCCAGCAGAAAGCCCAGCCTGGCAAGAAGGCTTTTTTTGACTTCGGCCTTGAGGATGCGGCTCAGGGACATGGCCAGACCTTCCATGAGCTTTAAGGAAACGTTGCCCACAAAACCGTCGCATACAACTACGTCAGCTTTGCCGGTAAAAAAATCCCTGCCCTCAATGTTGCCCACGTAGTTCATTGAGGACATTTTAAAAAGCTTGATGGTTTCAAGTACCAGCTTGTTGCCCTTGCCCTCCTCCTCACCAATGGTCAAAACCCCTATGCGGGGGTTTTTGATGTGCAGAACGTCCCGGGCAAAGACATCCGCCATCAGCCCGAACTGGATCAGGTGGTAGGGCTTGCACTCCACATTGGCCCCAACGTCCACCAGGACCAGGGGATCTTTTTTTTCCGTGGGCAGTATGGAAGCCAGGGCCGGGCGCTCAATGCCCTTGATGCGGCCCAGGGTGAACATGCCGCAGGCCAGGGTGGCCCCGGAGTTGCCGGCGCTGACCACTCCCTGGGCCGTTTTTTCCCGAACGGCCTTGAAAGCGGCCTGGATGGAAGAGTTTTTCTTGCGCCGCAGAGCTTCGGAGGGTTTGTCGTTCATGGCCACAACTTCCGGGGCATGCAGTACTTCCATCTGGATACCGCCGGTTTTCTCCTTGGCCAGTACCTGTTCAATCTTTTCCTGATCCCCCACAAGCACAAGCCCCAGATTGTCCTGCCTGGCAGCCTCCATGGATCCGGGGATAACCACTTCCGGACCGGAGTCTCCGCCCATGGCGTCCACTGCAATCCAGGGCTTAACCGGCTTCATCCGCAACAGGCTTTAAATATGTACGGTTTTTGTAAGTCCCGCACTGGGGACATACTCTGTGGGGCAGGGAAGCCTCCCCGCAATCGCAGTAGATTACATTGGGGGTGGGGATGTGATCGTGGGCACGCCGCATACCTCTTTTGGACCTGGAAGTCTTTTTTTTGGGTAAAGCCATTTCAAACCTCTTTATAGATTAATTTTTAAATTTCTGAATACAGCCAGTCTGGGATCACCTGTTTCTTCCAGGCAGGCGCACAGGCCGGAATTGATATTTTCTCCGCAGGAGGGGCAGATCCCTTTGCAGTCACGGGAGCAAAGGGGTTTGTCAGGCAGGGCCAGAACAAAATGTTCCCATGTCAGCTGCCAGAGGCTGAACCACCATTGACCGTGTTCGTATTTCAGGGGCCTGTAACCAGGCGGATCATCCAAGTCGGATTCAAAGCTTTCGTAAACATCTATAGTGTGATTTATGTCCACATGACCCGGTTCAAGACAACGCGAACAGCTCATGAGTACCTGTCCCTGGAGGCTGCCCCGGAAGTATACCCCTCCGGGCTGCGGCAAGACTTCCAGGGAAGTGGTCAGGCTTTTGTTCATTTGGCAGTCGATTGCGAATTTCTCCCACAACTGTGTCCACCTGGAATCGTCTTGAAAGGAAAAAATGTGGCCCTGGGCCGGTATTTCAGATAATGGAAGCCATTGTGAAAGCAACATGAATAAACTCGAAATTTTTGTATCTGTTCAGCACTACAGCAACACTTTATTTAAGCTGGAAGGGAACTGGCTCTTTTGCCGCCGGATAGTCCGGCCGTTTTACGGTTTGAGGCCTGCAAAAGTACCTGTCCCCGGTGGCCCTTGAGCATCATTTTTGCTCAAAATGACTCATTTTCTGGGACAAGCGGGTCCCGGAAGATCCAGTCCCCGTGCCACATGCAAAGCGCTAAACAGATATGCGCTGAGCAAATACAGATTATTTTTATATCCTGTTATGCTGGATCATGTCAAGATTTTACCCTTGCCATTTTGAAACCAAACAGCTATTGTACACTTTTTTTGCTTTGCGGCTGTTTAAATGAATGGCATCCGCCTTCCTGCCGAAAGAAATGATGTATCTGTTTAGCGCTTTTAAGGAAAGCAGGAGACCAGTCCCCATGACACATGCAAAGCGCTAAACAGATACGAAAAGATTAAGTCATGGAGCAGGGTGTGTAAACAGCAGGCCTGAAATATTTTTTAATGCCAAGGAGATAAGGTTATGACCAAGCAATGTGAAGTCTGCGGCAAAAAGCCCGCAACCGGTAATAATGTCAGCCACGCCAACAACCATAGCAGAAGAAGGTTTATGCCCAACCTGCGCCGGGTCAAAGCGCAGCTTCCCCAGGGCCGCGTCAGGAAGATCAAGGTCTGCACCCGTTGTCTGCGCTCCGGGGCGGTAGTCAAGCCCGCAGCCAGGACCGCCTGAAGGGGGGTTTTATGCAGAGCAGGATGGCATCTATACTCAGGCTCAAATACAGGCCGACTGCCTTGATCTGGACCGATGAAAAGCCTGCAAAAGCATTGGAATTAAAGCCTGGTCGCTGGGGGTGCGTCATGTTTTTCCTGGCCGGCGTGCTCAAGGGTAAAACCGCTGTTTTCAGCAGACAGACCTACGGCTGCTGGGGAGGAGGGGTTGGGCTGGGCTTCGGCAACATGTACCAGGCCTTTCCCGGGGGCGAAGAATGTTTTCACTTTTTCCTTTCCAGCGGCAACAAGGGTTCAGAACAGGGCAGGGTCGTGGGCGAGAATATCAGGGAAGCGGGCCTGGAAGATTTTTACCATGACTTTATGGAAGGCGAGGGTTACCTCAAGAGCCCTGAACATGTACGTTCGTTTGTAAACCTCCTGCCGATCATAGAGGTCCCGGCCGAGTATGTGGTCCTTAAGCCCCTGGATGAGGCCGATGAGGAAAAGGACAGCGTGCAGGTGGTTACTTTTATGGCGGATGCGGATCAGTTGTGCGCCCTGGTGGTTTTGGCCAACCATGGACGGCACAGCTTTGAAAATGTGAGCATCCCTTTTGTGGCAGGGTGCCAGTCCATGGCTCTTCTGCCCTATGCCGAGGCCCACAGGGATGAGCCCAGGGCTGTGGTGGGATTGATGGATCCTTCGGCCCGCAAGCACCTGCGCAGGATGCTGGAACCCGGGCTCATGTCTTTTTCCATGCCGCTTTCCCTTTTCAAGGAGATGGAAAACAACATTGATGAGAGTTTTTTATTCCGAAATACCTGGAAGGCTATAGCCGGAGAAGACCGTGAATAGTTTTCATCCGGAAACGGATCTTTTTTCCTTTTGGCGTTTTCAATCTGCACAAGTCACCTCATTTTAAACACTACAGCGAAACTTTTCAAACTTTGATGTGCAGCCATCGTGGACCGGCACCCCGCACTTATTTATATAATCCGTCAGTCTTCTGTCAGAAAAAAAAGTGCGGGGTGAGAGTCCCCGGAGGTTAATAATAAATATCGCTGTAGTGACAATTATCCACCCTCAAGAAAGAAATCACCGACGAGAAATACAGTGAACCTGCACAAGCAGTTCTGACGGGACTGACCCCGGTCACGCCTGAGGCGTGACTGCCGGCAATTATCATTATTGAGTACCACATGAATGACTACATGAGACTCAATAAATAACATGAATCAACCTGGAAAATGAGCAGGGCAATGTCTGCACCCTGCAACCGCAGGCAGCATTCAGGGTGTCGCCCACTTCCTGGCGAGTTCCTTCAGGCTTTCGGGAATTATGGGTTTGGGCAGATAATCGTTCATTCCTGCCTCCAGGAAACGTTCCTTGTCGCCCTTGATGGCATGGGCGGTAAGTGCAATTATTGGTATTGCACTGTTGATTCCGGGTATTTCCCCTGAACGAATTTTCTGCACGGCCGTCAGGCCATCCATGACAGGCATTTCAATATCCATGAGAACCAGCTGGTAACGTCGTTTCTTGAGGGCTTCAATGGCCTGTTGCCCATCTGTCACCACTTCCGTGTCAAAACCGTTTTTTTCGAGGACTCTGGTGGCCAGCAGCTGATTTACAGGGTTATCTTCAGCGACAAGGATGCGGATGCCGGTATTGTCTGCGGGTGTTTCCGGGTATTCATTATCTGATTCTGCATTGGAATCATTCCGGGATGGCCAGGATCCGGTGTCCGTCTGAAGACCAAACCAGGCCGTAAACCAGAAAGTAGAACCCTTTCCAGGTGAGCTCTCCACCCCGATTTCGCCCTGCATCATCTCCACCAGGCTTTTGCATATGGAAAGCCCCAGGCCGCTTCCGCCGTATTCGCGGCTGATGGAGCTGTGGGCCTGCTGATAAGCCGTGAAGAGGGTGCTCTTTGTTTTATCGTCAATACCCGGCCCGGTATCAGATATCTCAAAACGAACCAGAATGCTGTCATGAAGGAGGCTTAAGGGTAGAACTTCCATACGGACACTTCCCTGACGGGTGAACTTGACAGCGTTTCCGGTGAGATTGAACAGGACCTGGCGAAGCCTCCCCGGATCACCATGCAACCTGGTTTTCATACCGGGATCCAGGCGGCTTGTAAATTCAACCCCTTTTTCCCTGGCGTTGATTGTAATTATCTGAGCAATTTCATCCACTGTCCGGTGCAGGTCAAAGTCCACCTGCTCCATTACCAGCTTGTCGGCTTCAATTCTGGAAAAGTCCAGGATGTTGTTTATGATTTCCAGCAAAGTTTCGCCGCTGGAACGGATAAGTTCCGCAAGTTGGCGCTGTTCGCTGTTGAGGGGAGTCTCCAGCAGCAGCCGGCTGAGCCCCATGACTCCAGACATAGGTGTGCGGATTTCGTGGCTCATTGTGGCCAGAAAGCTGCTTTTAGCGTTGGCGGCCTTTTCAGCCTCTTTTTTGGCTGCCGTCAGGTTCTGTTCCTGGATCCTGAGCTTTTCCTGGTCCCGCAAGGTGACCATGGCCCAGGCAAAGGTTTCGGCAAAGTGCTCCACAAAGTCCGTGGCCACCTCCCTGGTGTAGCGTTTTGAATCCCGATCATAGAACAATAGAAGCCCTACCGGCCGTTGGGATCTGAACCTGTCATGCAAGGAAAAAACTATGGCGGAACCGCTGTCAGAGTACCTTTCAGGCCGGAACCCCAGGTCTTCCAGCAAGCCGGTACTCTGCATCTGTTCGGCAGAATGTATGGTGCAGCCCGAAAAATGCTCCAGGTCAAGTAATGAGTGCAGTTGATGCAGGGTTGACAGGGCCATGGTGGTCACGGAATCAGGAACAAGTTCAGCATACTCTTCTCTTGCCAGGACCAGGTGAATCCCATCGAGCTGAAGCTCTTTTTTCAGGCTCATCAAAAGGGAAGGCAATTGAGACAGGGATGTTACAGAATGCACAATGGTGCAGCATTTCCTGAACCTTTGAAATGCCGTCATACTTTCCTGGTAGGTAGCCACTATCTTCTCTACCTGAGAGCGAAGATGCCCGGAATGTTTCCTGGTGGGCGGAACTAATGCGTCCCGGCAGGTATCTTCAGCGTTTCCCACATCCAGAGCTTTGTCTGAATTTTTTCTGTATGCCGGTCTGGAGAATATTCCCCTGGCCACTGTAATTTCCTCCCGGAATTATTCTGCGGTGGATACGCCTTCAGGCGTTTAGCACAAATTTCAAACCAACATGTTGGTCGTTAAAATCGGTTCGTGGTTCCTGGTTCCTGGTTCTTCGTTCCTGGTTACCTCTTGTTCCCACCGTTGGAGCCTGGGAACAAGAAAAGAAAACATTGTGCTTGCATGTTTGTGGGGACAGGCACCCCGGCACTTATTTTTTATTGAACAAGAAACAGATTAGAAAAATAAATGCCGGGAGAGCCAGTCCC
>PWSL01000480.1 GCA_003563255.1 Desulfonatronospira sp.
CCTTAATCGCGCTGAACGATGAGGCATGGGGACTGGCTCTCCCCGCACTGATTTTTAGCTGATGTAAAGATCCTTACTGAAAAATCAGTGCGGGGGTGCCTGTCCCCTGCTTTCCTTAATCTCGCTGAACAGATACATCCCCGGACAAGATAACTTATATAGCTTTACACTATATTATCCCATTTGCTAAAAGGCAAATCATACTTGGACCAGGAAAGTAATTCTTGATATCGGACCTATCAACCCCAAACCATATTATGAGGCTTACGACATGCAAATTCAAGTATCCTGCTATGCAACCCTTGCCCGGTTCACCCCACAGGACGGAACCCTGGAAGTTGAACAGGGTTCAACTGCAAGGGACCTCATTCGATACCTGCAGGTTCCTGAAGATGATGTCAAAATCATCTTTATAAACGGCAAAAGCTCAGACCCTGATAACCCCCTGAATGACCAGGACCGGGTGGGCATATTCCCGGCGGTAGGCGGAGGTTGATTTATGCCCGGACTGGACTTTACTCAAACATTGCATAGTAACAGCCATTTCCAGGACAACTACCCCTTTGCCTGCATTTCAGTGCCCGGGCTTTTGCAGATTGCTGAGGAATGCGGCCTGGAGCCCTGGCAAGCCCAGATCCAGGCCCTGGAAAACATGATCTGTCCCCAGAACTATATCAGAAACTACAGCACAATCAGCCTGGAAATGCAGCTTTCCCTGGCCCGCTCCAGGGTTCTTCTGGTGGGGGCCGGAGGTCTGGGGGGATATGTACTGGAACTGCTGGCTCGAAGCGGCACAGGACAGATACAGGTTGCAGACGGCGATGTATTTGAAGAAAGTAATCTCAACCGTCAGCTCCTGTCGGACATGCACAATCTAGGCAAATCCAAGGTGGATGCCGCTCTGGCAAGAGTCGCAGGGATTAATCCCTTAGTCGGGCTCACATCCTGCAGCCGATACCTGACACCAGAGGACCTGCCGGATATACTCCCTGGTGTGGACCTTGTCATTGACTGCCTGGGCGGAGTGCAGTTCCGGCAGGATCTGCTGCAGGCAGCCCAGACACATGAACGTACACTCGTAACAGGGTTTGTGGCCGGCAATACCGGCCTGGCCTGTACCGTTTATCCAGGGGACAACAGTCCGGCAGCCTTCTGGCAGGCTGAACCTGATGATGGAGCGGAAATCACTCTCGGCAACGTGGCTGCTACAGTTGGTATCATAGCCGCCATGCAGACAAGGGAAGCCATAAACATTCTGAGCGGTCAGTCTTCCTGCCTTAGAAACAGGGTTTTTTTCGCTGAAATGGGGGCCTGCAGTTTCCAGTTCCTGGAACTCTAGGCGCTGTATCTGTTAAACGCTTTGTACGTGACACGGCTTGCAGCCCAGTCTTCCGGCTCGTAAGGCCCGTGCCTGCACTTTTCTCAAAAAATGTTATCATTCAAGGTGGGCAGATACCGGCCAGGGTACATTCCCCCTGGCCTTTTGCCAACAGTCACCACCAGGGACCCTCCGAATGGTTACATCTCAGGGAGGCGGACAAATCCCGCGTAGGATCTATCTTTGAAAATGAACGAAAGTTCTTGCAATTTCCTGTAGAAACATATTATCCTGTCAGACAAGAGTACTCAAGCAACGGTCAAAATGTCAGCTTTTAACACTCTGCGGAATCAACATGGACAATCAAAAACTAAAAGTCGTGCTTGCCACCCGCAACCAGGGCAAGATTGCAGAGCTCAGAGAATTACTGTCAACTGTCCGGCCTGATCTGGAGGTGACAGGACTGGATAGTTACCCGGATATCCCGGAGATACCCGAGAGCGGGACAACCTTTCAGGAAAACGCGCTCATCAAGGCCAGAACTGTGGCTATGATCACTGGAGAAATTGCCGTGGCTGATGATTCAGGTCTGGCAGTACCAGCACTTGATGGAGAACCTGGTGTTTATTCAGCCAGATACGCTGGAGATAATGCCACAGATCGGGACAATAACCGCAAACTTTTGCAGCGGATGCAGCATGTTCAAGGGCGTGACAGGACAGCCCGGTTTATCTGTGTTCTATGTGCATACGCTCCTAATGGACACAGACTTGAGGTCAGAGGTGAATGGCAGGGCTTGATCCTCGATGAACCACGTGGAGACGGTGGATTTGGTTACGATCCGCTGTTTTATGATCCTGAGCAGAACCTGACTGCAGCTGAAATGGATGGGGATCTGAAAAACAGCCTCAGTCACCGGGGACAGGCGCTTAAGATATTGATGCAGAGGTGGGAAGACTTCATCTCTGAAATAAATATTCAGGGAGCCTGAAACTATGTGCGGAATTATTGCTTATACCGGTCACAGACCTGCAGTGCCTGTTATCATTCAGGGCCTCAAAAGCCTGGAATACCGGGGATATGATTCAGCCGGACTTTGTTTCTGTCACTTAGAGCGCCTGCACCTGTTCCGGGCCGCAGGCAAGCTGCACTTCCTGGAGCAGAAACTGGAGGGACCACAGGTATTGCATGCCACGTCGGGTATCGGACACACCAGGTGGGCCACCCATGGACTTCCCAATGAAACCAACGCACACCCCCACCTGGACGTCCATGACAACCTGGCTCTTGTTCATAACGGCATCATTGAGAACTACCAGCAGCTTAAAGCCATGCTTATAGGCACTGGCTGTACCTTTCGCTCCCAGACCGACACCGAGGTCATGGTCTGCCTTATATCACATGCCCTGAACCAGCATTCTTCCATACGGCAGGCGCTGGCCTGGAGCCTGTCTCAGGTCCAGGGATCCTACGCATTCGCCTTGATCAGTAGAAACCACGAAGGCAAGGTATGGGCTGCAAGGAAGGCCAGCCCACTGATACTGGGTGCAGGTACCGGGGAAAACTTTGTGGCCTCTGATATACCTGCTTTCCTGCCTTTTACCAGGAATGTGGTCTTCCTGGAAGACGGCGAGCTTGTTGAGATGGATGCCGGGCAATGGACGGTATATGACTTATCCAATCTTGAGCCGGTTTCCAAGCAGATCCAGCGGATTGACTGGGACGTGCAGTCCGCACAGAAGGGTGGATACAAGCACTTTATGCTCAAGGAAATATTTGAGCAGCCCCAGGTCTTGACTGACTGCCTGGCAGGCAGGCTGGACTTCAAGAAATACCGGGTCAACCTGTCAGAACTTGAAGGGCTGCCTGTCCCGTCCAGGCTGCACATAATGGCCTGCGGCACATCCTACCATGCCGGACTCTGGGGCAGGTACGTGCTGGAAAGCCTGGCTCGCATACCTGTCAATGTGGAAATCGCTTCGGAATTCAGGTACAAGGAGCTGGTTGATGAACCAGGGGCCCTGTATCTAAGTATCAGTCAGTCCGGGGAAACAGCCGATACACTGGCCGGGCAGCGTATGGTCCGTGAGAGGGGTCTTCCGGTACTGGGGCTTTGCAACGTGGTGGGCTCAAGCGTAGCCAGGGAGTCCGACAGGGTGCTTTATACCCAGGCCGGACCCGAGATCAGTGTCGCCTCCACCAAGGCCATGTGCAGCCAGCTGGTGATGCTTTATATTCTGGCCCTGTACTGGGCACAGTCCAGGAATGTTATTACCCCCAGGGATATGATGGCCAGTCTGGGCACCCTGGAGAGCCTTGCATTCACCCTGGACACCCAGCTTCCGGGAATGCAGAAAAGGGCACAGGAGATCTGCCCCCACTACTCAAAGGCCCAGAGCTTCTTTTTTCTGGGGCGGGGAATATATTACCCTCTGGCTCTGGAGGGAGCCCTCAAGCTCAAGGAAATTTCTTATATCCATGCCCAGGGATATCCCGCCGGAGAACTGAAGCACGGCCCTATAGCCCTAATTGAGCCGGAAGTACCTACATTTGCACTGGCCCTGGATAATTTCCTTCTGGACAAAATAGGTTCCAACCTTATGGAGGTCCGGGCTCGCAAAGGAAAAATTATTGCCTTGACCAATCCGGGTGTGCAATTAGAAATAGATGAGAAGTGGGAGATACCTCAACTGGGTGACCCCTTAAACAGCTTTCTGGTTCTGCCGGCCCTGCAGCTTTTTGCATATGAAATGGCTGTCTATCTGGGCAAAGATGTTGATCAGCCCAGAAACCTGGCCAAAAGTGTAACCGTGGAATAATCATGATGTTAAAAAATATTTTTTACTGCATTTTTGCTGCATGCATTTTGACTTTTTTTTCCGCGCACTCATTGAGCGCCGGCATGCAGAACACCGTAAAGGAACTGCAGGCCCTGATTCAGGACGACAAACGAAACCAGTACCGATCTTACTGGCTGGACCTGGCAGAAAAGTTTCAAAGGTCACTGGACCAGGAAGAGTCTGCAGAGCAAAAAGCAAAGGCCCTTTATTATCTGGGTCGAACTTATCATGAACTCGGCGGCAAATCCTTTCTGCCATCTGATTTCGAACATGCCGAAGAATTTTACACAAAGGCGATCCGGGAGTCGCCTACCAGCGACTATGCTGGCAGGGCTCAGTACCGCAAGGCCGAACTTTTCTTGAATCATCACCGGGAGACGGACCAGGCATATATAGAATACCTGAGGGTGGTATACAACCACCCCAATACATCCAAAACAGAAAAGGCCCAGGAACAACTGAGGATTCTTGACCGGATATACCTCGAAAAGATTAAGGGAGATCAGGCCTCCGGCGAGGTGCAGATGGAATCAGAACTCGAAAGTGCCTCACAGCCGGTTCTGCAGGACAGGCCCCTTCTGGAAAGACCCTTATCTGACAGCCTTGACAGAGTAACGCCCAGTCCGTCCAAAACCGAGACCGGATCCGCAGAACTGTTTGATATACGGCACTGGAGCTCTGATGAATACACCCGCATAGTTCTGGACCTGGATTCCCCGGTTGATTACTATCACAAGCTTTTAAAACCGGATCCTGATCTGGGAACTCCACATCGCCTTTTTATCGACCTGGAGGAAACCAGGCAGAGTGATAGTGTAGCCAATGAAGAAAATGTAGCCGACGGAATATTAAGCCGTATCAGATCAGCTCAGCACACCAGGGATAAATCAAGGGTGGTTCTTGACATTGAGACACTTGATGATTTCAGGGTTTTTGCCCTGGAAAATCCTTTCCGGATTGTGGTTGATGTTTACTCCCCCAAAGAACCACAGGTTTTGCAGACCAAAGAAGGCGAGCCGGAAATAACATTGGATCCCGAACGGGCGAGGCTTTCTGCCGGCAGTCTTTTGGAACAGCTTGGGCTGAAGATCCAGACAATAATGATTGATCCCGGACATGGCGGCAGGGACCCGGGAGCTGTGGCAGGTAATTTCAAAGAAAAGGATATCGTCCTGAGAATGTCAAAGATACTTGGGCGCAAGCTGGAACAGAAAGGTTTCGATGTGCTTTACACCAGGACAGAGGATGTATTCATCCCGCTGGAAGAAAGAACCGCCATGGCCAACTCCCAGAAAGCCGACCTTTTCATCTCTGTGCATGCCAATGCTCATCCCAACCCTAATGTTCGTGGATTCGAGGTCTACTATCTCAATTTTGCCCAGAGTGAAGACGCCAAAAGGGTGGCTGCCAGAGAAAACGCTGTCTCCACTCAGAAGATATCAGATCTGCAATACATTCTCACCGACCTCATGCTGAGTTCCAAGATCAGCGAATCCCGGGAACTGGCCAATAAGGTGCACCAGGACACCATGGACAGTGTGGGCGGAATGTTTACCGATTTGAGCAGTAACGGAGTACGTCAGGCCCCTTTTTATGTTCTCATGGGGGCTCAGATGCCCGCCATCCTGCTTGAGATGGGCTATATGACCAACCAAACCGATATGCGCCTGATGCAGAATGATGATTTCATGCGGTATATGGCCCGTGGACTCACCAGAGGTGTGATTGCATACAGGGATAAGATCGAGAAGTTTGCAAGACTTGATTAGGCGCTTAGGCAGTAAGTAGAAATAATCTTTACAATAGTATTGACTTCTCGTTTTGTGCAGACGCCGATGGCATAGAGTGGGGTTAATAACTCTTCTCTTATCGTTCCCACGCTCTGCGTGGGAACGTTTTTCGA
>PWSL01000174.1 GCA_003563255.1 Desulfonatronospira sp.
TCCAGGACCCGCTTGTCCCAGAAATTCAGGCTTTTTGAGCATAAAACCATGCTAACGCTGGCCATGCCCGCAACCCAAGATAATGCAGTGCTCTTATCCCACTTGGGAAAGTCCCCCTCCGATTTTTACGACCAACATGTTAGTTTGAAATTTGTACTAAGCGCCTAAACAGATACACAGATACGAACTATTTTAAGTTGCAGGCCAAGTCAAGTTGCCAGCGCTTAAAAGCATTCAGAATATTCTGTTTTGTTTTTTTGTCGCCCCTGGATATAATATCCAGCATACCTTCCATTTCGGTTCTTTTACTCTGTCCTGCAGAGGGGCAGGGGTTTTTCCATACAGGCAGTTCCCACCTGCCGGCGGCATTGCGAATGATTTTTTTTTCCACCAGCAAAAGAGGCCGTACAATGGTCAGCCGCCCCTGAAAAAAGTCTTCTCTGGCTGCAAGACCATCCACCCTGGAGTTCTGAATGAGGTTCATAAAAAAAGTGGCGGCCAGATCCTCGGCATTATGCCCAAAGGCCAGATGAGTTAAACTGTATCGCCTGCAGAGGTCAAAGAGGATTTTTCTCCTGTTCCAGGAGCACAGGAAACAGGGAGACTTCGTGTTGCCGGGTTTATGGGCCTGTAGTCCTATGTCTGAAAGCTGGATATGAGCAGGCAGGGGATTGGCCTGCAGCCATTTTTCCATGGGATGATGATTGTCCGGCTCAAATCCTGGATTTATATGCAAAAGGATCAGCTCGAAGGAAAAAGGAACGATTTTTTTTCGCAACATCAGGACCCGGGCCAGAACCCAGCTGTCAACACCGCCTGACACGGCTACGCCTATGCGCGCCCCGGGGCTGAGCATGCCGGTCTGCTGCATCAGCCGTCCACAGCGTCCAAGGCAAATTTTCTGGGCGTAATTGAGCTTTTTTCTAAATCCCATGGAACTGGAGAGTTAATAGCCCTACAACGAAACTTATTTGTGCTACATGCAAAGCGCTGAAAAGATACCTTCGGGTCTTTCATGATGCGCCTGCAAACAGTCAGTTGAAGGTGCTGTTTATACCAGGAAAATAAATTTGTTTAGCGCTTGCACAAAAAATGTGCCTTTTTCTGCGACCTGCAAAACGTTGAACAGATAGGCCGATTGACAGCCTGAAATCCGATTCTAATAATAAAGTGTCTGTATGGCAATCCTGATTCCACGCAACCATGCAGGGATCCGGCCGGTAATCACCACCGAGGACCCACTGCTGGTCACGATTCCTCGGTATTGATGACGGTCTTTGCCCGTAAAAATCTTTGCACATGTATCTGTTTAGCGCTTTGGATGTGGCACGGGGACTGGCTATTCCGGGACCCGCTTGTCCCAGAAAATGAGTCATTTTAAGCACAAAAGGATGCTCAATTGGGTCCCGGAGCTGCCTGACCCCTGCTTTGCTTAAAAGCGCTAAACAGATACTTGCACATACATTTTTGTCCTTGACCTGAATGGTGTTTTGCAGTTATATAACTACGTTTATCTGCAGCGCGTCAAGGTTGATTTGCAGGGTTTAAGTACCTGTTAAGCGCTTTACATGTGGCATGGGGACTGACTCTCCCCGCACTTATTTTTCAGTAATGATCTTCACATCAGCGAAAAAATAAGTGCGGGTGAGAGCCAGTCCCCTTCGAGTTCAAATAAAGAGTCGCTGTAGTATTGTTGAGTCTGAACTAACTATATTAAAGGGTATTAATTTGCGAGGTGGGCCATGGCCAGAATTACTGTAGAAGACTGTCTGGAACAGGTAAATAACCGGTTTTTGCTGGTACAGATGTCGGTTCGAAGGATCAAGCAGTACCGGGAGGGATACAAGCCCCTGATTGACAGCAAAAACAAGGATGTTGTCACCAGCCTGAGGGAGATTGCGGCTGGTAAGGTTATTCCTTCCAAGTCCATTCAAAAAGCAGGAATCAAGGTGGGGTAGGCATGCCTGAAAAAAGGGATTACTACGATATCCTGGGGGTCTCCAGCGAAGCGGACCATGAGGAGATAAAAAAAGCTTATCGCAAAATGGCTTTTAAATATCATCCTGATCGCAATCCGGATGACCCTGAAGCGGAAACCATGTTCAAGGAAGCTTCCGAAGCCTACCAGGTGCTGAGCGACCCTGAAAAACGCCAGCGCTATGACCACTTCGGGCATGCCGGAATGGACAGCAACGGATACCATGGTTTTCGGAGCACTGAAGATGTTTTTGATTCCTTTTCAGATATTTTCGGGGATTTTTTCGGTTTTGGAGGTCGCCGCTCCGGTCCCAGGGCCAGGGCGGGAGCAGATCTGCGCTACAATCTGACCGTCTCTTTTCGCGAAGCCGCCAAGGGTACGGAAGTTAACCTGGAACTGCCGAAGAGGGAAAAATGCGACCGCTGTGCCGGTCAGGGTTCAGAACCGGGATATTCGGCCGAGACCTGCAGGCATTGCGGTGGCAGTGGACAGGTGCACCGCTCCCAGGGATTTTTCCGGGTGGCCATGCCTTGTGCCGTTTGCCAGGGTCAGGGCATGCTCATCACCAATCCCTGTAAAAAGTGCAAGGGCCTGGGGATTGTCCAGGTCTCCAAACAGTTGAAGGTCCGGGTGCCCGCCGGAATGGACAACGGCAGCCGCCTGCGGCTGCGCGGCGAGGGCGAACCCGGAGATCACGGCGGCCCTGCTGGAGACCTGTACGTTGTTATTTTCGTGGAAGAGGACGATACCTTTAAGAGACAGGGCCAGGACCTGGTTACCCAGGTAGAGATCACCTTTGTTCAGGCTGCCCTTGGAGGAAAGGTTGAAGTGCCCACCCTGGATGACCCCATTTCCATGGAAATCCCCAAGGGCACCCAGAGCGGCAAGGTGTTTCAACTCAGCAGCATGGGACTGCCTTACCCAGGCGGTTCCCAGCGCGGGGATCTGCTGGTGCAGGTGCAGGTCAAGACTCCCACCAAACTCAGCAAAAGACAGGAAGAATTGCTCCAGGAATTTGAAAACCTGGAAAAGGAAAAGGCCGGGCACAAGGTCAAGCGTTTTTTTAAACGGGTTATGGGAGAATAGGAGTTTTTATGGGAGATCAGCTGACTCACGTGGATCAGCAAGGCCGGGTCAGCATGGTGGATGTTGGAACCAAGGAACAGACTGATAGAAGGGCACTGGTGAGAAGCGTGGTCAGGCTCGCGCCCGCAACCATGCAGATGCTTATAAAGCAGGCTCTGCCCAAGGGGGACGTGCTGGTGACCGCAAAGCTGGCCGGAATTATGGCCGCCAAGAAGACCGGGGATCTGATACCACTTTGCCATCCTCTGTTTCTCAGTTACGTGGATGTACGTTTTGATGTGCAGGAGGATGAAAACCGGATAGTCGTGGAAGCGGAAGCCCGCACCACCGCAGCCACCGGAGTGGAAATGGAGGCTTTGGTTGCGGCCCAGACCGCCTGCATGACCATTTACGACATGTGCAAGGCGGTGCAGCGCGACATAGTTATAGAAGACTGCCGACTGGTGCATAAAAGCGGGGGGCGCAGCGGAACCTACCAGGCCTGACCCTTTATTACCAGGTCCTGCGTACCTTGACCCCTGCCTGGTGCATGTAATCTTTGACTTCTTGAATGGTGTATTCCCCGTAATGCACGATGGAAGCGATAAGTGCTGCTGATGCCCGGCCCTGAGTAACGGCCTGAACCATATGTTCCGGGTTGCCTGCCCCGCCGGAGGCAATAACCGGGATGCGCACGTTTTGGGCGATAAGCCTGGTTAGTTTCAATTCATAGCCATCCCTGGTTCCATCCGCGTCTATGGAGTTGAGGCAGATCTCACCGGCCCCCAGCTTCTGCACCTCTTTCGCCCACCACAAGGCATCCATTCCCATGCGCCTGCGGCCCCCGTGGATAACTATTTCGTAGCCGGAGGGACATTGTGGGCTCTTTTCCACCCGCAGGACATCCATGCCTACTACGATGCACTGGGAACCGAAAGCCTCTGCGCCCTGTGAAATGATTTCAGGTTTTTTAACGGCAGCCGAATTAACCGAGACCTTTTCCGCCCCGGCCAGCAGGGCGGCTCGCATGTCTTCCAGGCTGGCAATCCCGCCTCCAACAGAAAAGGGAATGAAAATGGTCTCCGCCACCTTTTCCACCACCTGCAGCATGATTCCCCGGGCCTCGGCCGAAGCCGTGATGTCATAAAATACTATCTCGTCGGCTCCATGCTCGTAATAGTGCCTGGCAGTCTCAACAGGGTCACCGATCTCGACATTGCCTTTAAATTTAATGCCCTTTGTAAGTTTACCGTCTCGAACATCCAGGCAGGGAATTACTCTCTTGCTCAACATGGTTTTCCTCGGTCTTGATGTATACCTTGAGAGATAATAGTTATGTATCTGTTTAGCTTTGCATGTCGCATGGGGACTGGCTCTTTTGCCGCCGAGAACCCAGCCATTTTACGGTTTGAGTTCGCCAAAAGTGCCTGTCCCCGGTGGCTGAGGCAATAATTAACACAAAGTGTCGTTGTAGTGCTAAGCATTCATGCAGTACTTATAAAAATTGTTCAGGATTTTCAGGCCGGGCCGCCCGCTTTTTTCAGGATGAAACTGCATGGCCCACAAGCCCGGCCTGCCGAACACGGAGCAGAATTCACGGCCGTAGTGGGTATCACCTATTACGAGGTCCTTGTGCGGTACCGGGAAATAACTATGCACAAAATAAAACTCAGCTTCCCGGGGCACATCCTGAAAAAGTTCACATTGCTTGACCAGGTTGACGTTATTCCAGCCCATGTGGGGAATATTAATGGGATCGCCGTGCTCGTCCTGCAGTTCATCCTGAAAGCGCTCACAGCTGCCAGGGAGTATGGAGAGGGTGGAGGCATGGTTTTCCATGCTCTTGTCCAGTATGATCTGGCAGCCCAGGCATATGCCCAGCATGGGTTTGCCCCGGGCGAGCAGCTCCTTGAGAATCTTATCCAGGCCGCTGTTTCGGAGGTTGTGCATGGCTGAACCGGCAGCTCCCACTCCAGGGAATATTATGCCCCGGGCCTGGGCAAGACTTTCTGCATCGTCTGTTATGGCACTGGGTATATTTTCGTGGTCCAGGGCCCTTTTTACGCTGGTCAGGTTCCCGGCCCTGTAGTTCAAAACTGCGATCATGGCATGCTCCGTAAATGTTGATTGGCACTGCAAATTCGTTAAGCAGATAGATTATCGGTTTCTTATCCAAAGCTGGTTTTGTTTACTTTTGGCGGGTAAGTCAAGTAGATGTGGAGGGGTACAAAATCATGCCCCCTCATGTGATTGCCGGCGCAGGAATTTTTCCTGCAACTTTTTTTTGTGGTTCAGGTAGCCTTCATGGCCTATCCTTGAACCTGACAAGCCCCCCATTAAACTGATTTCCGAAAGAAACAATTCCCCGCCCGGACTTTGCAGGATATCCAGCAGGGCATAAGGAAAATCTCCGCGCTGCATGACCTGCATACAGAATTCGTACAGGTCCCGGGACAGGTCAACAGGGGAGGCTGTACCTTGCTGGGCCAGGTTTTTGCGAAAATTATCCGGGTTGGATCTTTCGTAGGCTTCTGCATGGTCATCAATTATTATGACCCTGAAGTCCCGGGCGTTTTCAAGAAAAGGCTGGATAACCAGTGGAAAGGGCAGGGCGCCCAGGGAGTCCAGCTTCTGCAGTTCTTCCAGTGATGACCAGCGTCCCACTCCCATGCCCAGGTGCTTGCGGTCCCTTTTGCTGATAATGGACCCGTGCCTGGCATACCTGGAAAAATTGCGACAGATATCTGCGCTGCGGTAGGCGACAAATGTATCCGGGAGCATGAATGCCTGGAGCACCTCTGCCTGCATTACCTTGGAGCGGCTTAGAAAACTGCACAGTACTGAAGGGTAAAAACTCACTCCGCGATGAAGCAGGTCCAGGATTTTCAACTCTTCTCCCGGTGCGAAGCTCAGGTGCCCTACAAAGATATCGTCCGGGCCCAGCTGATGGAATTTTTCTTTTAACTCTCTGGAAGAATAAATGATCATGACGTCTTAGCACTACAGCGAAA
>PWSL01000015.1 GCA_003563255.1 Desulfonatronospira sp.
CACCCCTCGTTCCCAGGCTCCAGCCTGGGAACGTTTAGTTCTTGCGGCTCCAGCCGCTTCTTCAAAATGTGGCTGGAGCCACAAAAAAATGGTGTTCCCAGGCTGGAGCCTGGGAACAAGAGCAAAAACTCTTCTCTGTATTGTTGCGGGCAAAGCATCACTATGGCGGTATATCATTATTTTTCTAATCCCTTACTGCTTGACGGCTTCAGGCCACAAAAAAGGGGAAGGTCCTTTGACCTTCCCCTTTCTGATTTCAAACTCTCCCGGCAGTTAGATCTTGAACCTGGAAACCAGTTCCTTGAGTTTTTCCGCCAGCTGGGAAAGCTCATCCGAGCTCTGCCTTACCTGGGCGCTGGAATTGCTCATCTCGCCGGCGTCTGTGTTCACCTCTGTAATGTCCTTGGCCACGTCCCCGGCCACTGTCGAGGTCTGGGCTACATTCTCATTGACCTCCTGGATGCCCTGGGAAGCCTGCCCTACGTTTTCAGCAATGTCCCGGGTGGCTGCGTTCTGCTCTTCCACCGAAGCTGCAATGGTGCCGATTATGGAGTCGATGTCATCGATGATGCGGCTGATCTCCTGAATCTCGCTTACAGTCAGTCCTGTGGCGTTCTGGATGCCGTCGATCTTCTCCTTGATCTCGTCCGTGGCCTTGGCAGTCTGCTGAGCCAGTTCCTTGATCTCGTTGGCCACTACGGCGAATCCCTTGCCTGCCTCACCGGCCCTGGCCGCCTCGATGGTGGCGTTTAAGGCCAGCAGGTTGGTCTGCGAAGAGATGGCCATGATGGTCTCGGTGACCTTACTGATCTCCTGGGCCGCGCTGCCGAGTTCGTCCACCCGCTGTGAACTGGTTTTGGACTTCTCTACTGCATTGCCGGTGATCTCCTTGGCCTTTTCGGTGTTCTGGGCGATTTCCGCAATGGTAGCGCTCATCTCCTCTGAAGAAGTGGCCACTGTGTTTACGTTGGTGGCCGCCTGCTCCATGGCTGCAGCCACTGAACTCATATTTGAACTCATCTCTTCAGCTGCAGTGGCTACTCCGCTGGCCTTGGAAGCCGTGGTTTCAGAGCGTTTGGCCATGTCATCGGAGATGGAGTTCAGCTCTGTGGACGAGGAGGCCAGGGTCTCCACCCCGCTGCTTATGTCTCCAAACATCTTGCGCAGGCTTTCAGCCATGTCGTTCAAGGCCTTGGCCAGTACTCCCACTTCGTCCTTCTGATTTATATCCAGGGTCTGGGACAGATCTCCCTCAGCCATGGACTTGGCGAATTCCACGCCCTTGGATATGGGTCTGGTTATGCTGATTGTCAGGATCGTTCCAAGTCCGACCGCCAGGATGGTCCCCAGAACCATACCCAGGATTATCAGCCACTGGGCCTGGCTCACATCGGCTTCGGCATCCGCCACTGCCTGACCCGAAATTTCAATATTCATGGACACCAATTCATCCAGTATCTCTATAGCTTCGCTTGCTTCAACCTGGATAGGCCCCAGAACCAGAGCGTTGATCTCATCACGCAAGGCATCTGCGTCAGCGGCAAAATCCAGAATATCGTTGAAATGCCCGAACACCTGATCTGCATATTGCTGCATTTCCTCCTGGTACAACCTTTCAGCCTCTTCCGTGTCGCCCTCGAGCAGGGCGTCCTGTATGCTTCTGATGACAGCATGAAACTGGTTGTGCGGATTGGTCATGGCCCTAAGCATTGCCAGCAGATCAGGGTTGTCATAATCCATATCCTGCAGCCACAGACCGAAATTGCAGGTCTCCGGGTCATCCATACCCTCAAATGTCTCCCCGGCTGTGATATAATTGTTTACATCCACCATGGCAGAGTAGTGATCTCCGCGGAAAAGGCGAAAGTCCGAAACCAGCAGCACCGGATTAAGTATCTCCAGGGACTCGAACTCCCGGGTCATTTCCTGCCACTGTACATTCAGTTCCGCCCAGTCGGCAAGTTCCTGCTCAAGCCGGGATGAGAGCCTCTCCTCTTCTGCAGTGGCCGGCAGGGTGAGGAAAAATTCCCATCTTTCGTAAAAATGCTCTCTGGCCCTTTCAAAATTGCCCATTCTTTCCTGACGTTCGTCCATTTCCAGGTCCGGGGACATAAGGGTGCGCTGAGCAAGTGTCATTTCCTCAAGAGCCACTTCAGCCTGAAGCAGACTCTGCACGCTGGACAGGCGCACCTCGCCCACCTCTTCAATATGTCCTCCCAGATTGGTAGCCCCTCTCCAGCCAATGAGGCCGACAACCAGGGTGATCAGGGCCACAATAAGAAATCCCCCGATGAGTTTGACGCTTAGCTTAATGTTTTTCATGCTTTCCTCCAGAAATTAGGCTGCTTTTTTATTTAAAAAATTGAATATGCTTTGCAGAAGCTTTTCCTTGTCCAGCTTGATCTGGTAGTCGTCTATGCCCACCTGTTTGCCCCGGGCCACGTCCTCTTCCCCGGCCAGGGATGTCAGGGCCAGAACCGGCAGGTGCGCAAACCTGGCATCGTTCTTGATATGCTCGGTAAGCTCGAACCCGTCCATGTTGGGCATCTCTAAGTCCGTGACCACCAGTTGCACCTCATGGGGGTTTTCCTGCATGTACTGCCAGGCCACTTCCCCGTCCTCGGCAGTGGTCACCTCGTAACCCTCGTTTTCTATGAATTTCTTGACCTGAGAACGGAAAAAGTCTGAATCCTCCACCAGCAATATTTTGCTGCCACCCTCAGGAGTCTCGGGCTGGACTATTTCGCGCTTTTCAAACCACTGCGGGTTCAGGGTTTCCATAAGTTCGTAAATATCAACTATCAAGGTGGTATACCCGTCCAGCACTGCAGAGCCGGTAATGCCGGTCTGCTTCAGGGTGAAATCGTCGATCTGCACCTGGACTTCCCTGGCATCCACCGGCTGAGAGGCCAGAAGACCGATCTCGTGCCCGGCCATGAAGAAAACAATGACCACCATTTCGCCTTTCAGTTCCAGGTGCTCCACGTTGACTGCCTCGTGCAGGGCGAATACCGGCAGGACCCCCCCGCGGTACTGAATAACCTTTTTCCCTCCGGTGACCTCAATATCATCTGCCTTGATAAGCTCTACCCTGGCCACCAGGTCCAGGGGCACGGCGCAGTGTTCATGGGGTCCGTTGTTGAAAAGAAACAGGCTGTGCAGGTCCGCTTCCTTGCGGACCTCCTGTTCCCGGGCAAGTTCCTGGGCCTTTTCCGTGCCGGCCATGGATGAAAGCTCAGCCAGTCTGGCCATACCGACCACGTCCAGAATAAGGGCCACGTGCCCGTCCCCCATGATGGTGGCCCCGGCATATCCTTCGCACCCCTTGAGATGCCGTCCCAGGGGCTTGACCACGATCTCCACGGAGTCATGAAGTTTATCCACCACCAGGCCGTACTTGAAGGCCCCGGAGTATACCACAACGATATTAATGTCTTCCTCTCCGGTAATGCACCATTTACTGGCTTCAATGACCTCTTTTTCCAGGGCGGTGCCCTCACCGCCTGATTTGCCCTGTTCACTGGTCTCTGAACCAGACTCTGCCTGCTTGCCCTGTTTGTTCTTTCTGGACTTGGCGGATTCTATGGAGGTCACCTTGGCCCTGGACCGGTGGTCCTTCTGATCGATCTTCAGAATTTCAGACAGTCCCACCAGTGGGATTAGCTCCCCCCGCAAAATGAGAACCTGGGCGTCTCCGACCACCTCGATTTTTTCCCGTACCTGTTTGGCGGGAATCTGAATGAGTTCATCCACATTGATCTGCGGAATGGCAAAGCGCTCGTTGCCTACAGAAATGAGCAGGCTGGGGATGATTGCCAGGGTCAGAGGAAGCTTGATGCGGATGGATGTCCCCTTCCCCTCTTCTGTGTCGATATCCACCTGACCCCCCAGGCGGTCCAGGTTGTTCTTGACCACATCCATGCCCACGCCGCGCCCGGAAACGTCGGTGATCTGCTCCGCAGTGGACAGTCCCGGCAAAAATATCAGCTGGGCCTTATCCTTGTCGGTCATGGTCCGGACCTGCTCTTCGCTGATGAGGCCCTTGTCCAGAGCCTTTTCAACAATTTTGTCCACAGGGATGCCCTTGCCGTCGTCAATAATCTCGATATTGACCTGTCCGGCGGCGTGAAAGGCCTTGAGCACTATCCTGCCCTGGGGTCGCTTGCCTCTGGTGACACGCTCGTCGGGCTTTTCTATGCCGTGATCCGCAGAATTGCGCACCAGGTGGGTCAAGGGATCGGACAAGCCTTCGATAATGGTCTTATCCAGCTCTACTTCCTTGCCTTCCAGCTGCAGTTCAATATCCTTGCCCAGGCTCTGGGACATGTCCCGGACCACTCTGGGAAACTTGTTGAAAACATTGCTTACCGGCTGCATTCGAGTGAGCATGATGGCTTCCTGCAGCTCCGAGGTCACCAGATCGATGCGCTGTCCTGCAAGGTTTACAGTCTGTTCGTCCTGGGTGGAAATGGCCTGCATAAGCTGGTTGCGGCTCAGCACCAGCTCACCGGCCAGGTTCATGAGGTTTTCCAGAAGGCCCACGTTTACCCGGAGGGATTCCGGCATGGAAGAGGTCTGGGGCTGGGCGTCGGGCTTATCCCTGGACATATTATCCTTGGATGGCTGTTTCTTTTCAGTCTGGGATTCTTTCTTCTGTGTTGGCCTGGGAACAGGTGCTGCAGCACTTATTTGCTCCTCTTGAAAGTCCGGTTTGGGTTTTTCAATTGGAGCATCATCTCCAGGCTCAATGTTCAGGCCTTCAAGATTCAGCTCATAAGATGACTCATCTTCTTCACGGCCTGCTTCTTCTTCACCAGTTTCATCCATTCGGCTGTAATCCTGCTCTTCCGGCTGAGCAGACTGTTTATCCCCGGATTGGACTACTGAGGCATCCACCTGGATTATTCGCTCACTGGGTACGGCAAACAGGCTGGTAATGATCTCAGGCTCAATTATGGAGGAAAAAAGGACAAACAGAGGGATTTTATTGCTGAATATTTCGTCTTCCAGGCTGCCCACAGCCTCCAGGTCCACCTTCAGATCAAGTATTGCCCCGGTGGACTGCATATCTTTAACCAGATCCAGAGGCTTTTGATCCTTCCGGTGTACATCATGAATCAGGTCAAATTCCAACAGATAAACAAATTTGCCACCTTTGAATGCCTGCTTAAAATCGTACTCGGGTAAACTGAAGATCTCGCGTCCTGAACGGTCCTGGACGGAGATCTCCCTGATAACACTGTCCTTTTCATCATCGTCCATTGTGGAAGTGGTAATACCTGTCAAGGCGGTCACATGCTCGGAGATATCCATGTCTTCGCTTTCATGGATATTATCCACCATCTCCCGCAACCTATCAAAGGCCAGCAGGATGATGTTGACGATTTCCGGATTGGGGGTTATCTCCATGTTGCGGATCATATCCAGGACATTTTCAATCTTGTGAGCCAGTTCCTTGAGGTTTATCAAGCCAAGGAACCCGGCACCGCCTTTCATGGAGTGCGCCGCCCTGAAAACCTTGTTTACCAGGTCCAGGTCGACATCTTCACCAGCTTCTTCAATTTTTAAAAGATCGCTTTCAATGTCTTCCAGATGTTCCCTGGATTCTTCTACATACATTTGCAAGGTTTCGTCATCCATTTATCTTCACCTCTTGGGCAGCCTGCTGCCTGCTATTCTGCCTGCGTTTGCTGCCGGCAGTTGTTCTGAACCCACCGTTGACGTACACGGATTATCAGAGAAATTTTTACCACTACAGCGAAACTTATTTATTTACCTCGGGGGACTGGCTCTTTTGCCGCCAACTTTTTAGGCGCTTAGCACAAATTTCGGAACAACATGTTGCTTCATTTTCAAAGAAAGCCAAGAGCTTTTGCCCACTGAACACACGGAAGGACACGGAAGCTTTTCTTTGCTCCCACGCTCTGCGTGGAAGCGTATCTGGATCCAGCACTCACTTTTGGCAATGGAGAAATACCAGAAAAAATAGTATTCAAAAGTGAGTGCTGGATCATTAATGGACGCGGAGCGTCCGGAAGATGTTCCCACGCAGAG
>PWSL01000340.1 GCA_003563255.1 Desulfonatronospira sp.
AGGTGGAGCGGCCCAGGGGTGCCAGTATCTTCCTGATCTCGGTATCAAAGCCAACGTAAACATCCACCACCCGCTCAGCCACCTTTTCCGGGTCCAGGCGGCGGTACAGCCTTGGATCCTGTGAGGTGATCCCCTTGGGACACCGGCCGATATTGCAGATATTGCAACGATCCCCCTCGGTGCCCAGGCAGCCTGCCCCGGCCTGCATGATATATTTGCCTATCTGCACCACACTTGCCCCCAGCATGATCAGTGCCGCGGCATTGGCAGCCAGGTTGCCGTTTTTGCCGGCCCCACCCCCGGCTATCAGGGGCAGTTCGTTCTGCTGGCCCAGTTTGACCAGATTCAGGTAACAGTCCCGCAGGTTGGAGGCTATGGGATGGCCCATGTGATCCATGGAGACATTGTAGGCCGCGCCTGTGCCCCCGTCTTCCCCGTCAATGGCCAGGCCTGAGGCATAAGGATTGCGAGTCAGGTTATTCAGCACCGCCAGAGAGGTGCTGGATGCCGAAATCTTGGGATAAACCGGCACCCTGAACCCCCAGGCCATGCTCATGGACTGGATCATCTTGGCCACGGCTTCCTCGATGGAATACTTGGTCTGGTGCGTCGGGGGACTGGGCAGGCTCACTCCCGGGGGTACACCGCGGATGGCGGCTATAAGCTTGTTGACCTTGTGCCACTGCAAAAGGCCTCCGTCTCCGGGCTTGGCCCCCTGGCCGTACTTGATCTCCACGGCGCAGGGGTCTTCCTTCATTTCCGGCAGGGCATGGATTATCTCGTCCCATCCAAAATAGCCGCTGGCGATCTGCAGGATTACGTACTTGAGAAACCTGGAGCGAAGAAGCCTTGGGGGACATCCCCCCTCCCCGGTACAGATGCGCACGGGCATGCCCAGTTCTTCATTGAGGTAGGCCACCCCCATCTGCAGGCCTTCCCACATATTGGGAGACAGGGCTCCGAAACTCATGCTGCCTATCATCAAAGGATGAATTTCCCGCACCGGAGGGGTCCAGCCGTTTTCCTTCCAGCTTGCAAGGGCTTTGGCCGGAGGCAGAACCCGGCCCAGGAGGGTGCGCAGTTCGAATTCATGACGGCCGGCATCCAGGGCCGGGTCTGTGAGCATGGATATGCGCATGAATTTCATCTGATCCAGGACACTGTCCCCCCGATTGCGCCGGCCGCCCCTGGTCCTTGGCTGCCCTCCCCGGTCCCGGTGAAACCTGAGCATATCCATGGACTCGGACTTTATGGCCGAAATGGAATTGTTGGGGCAGACCAGGTTGCACATGGAGCATCCGATACAGGCATATCCCGGATCAGTCCTCTGCCGGATACCGTGGTAGACTCCGAAGTTGGAGGTGGGCTTTTCCCGGCCTCCCACAAAGGGAACCACTATATTTCTTTTGCGGAAAGTCCCCAGTTCAATGGCATTGACCGGACATACCGCGGTACAGCGCCCGCAAAGGGTACAGGTATTTACGTCCCAGTGTATCTGCCAGGGAAGATCACGCTGACTTAATGTTGAAGGGGTAATGGCTGCGTCTGCCGGCATATCCTGACCTCCTTGCATTCAGGGGAGACTATGGCTGTATCCAGGTGCATGGGTTGAAAATCCAGGGACTTGTCCCGGTCCGGTATCACTGCGTCCAAACCGCAGGCCTCTGATGAAAAGGCATAAAGCCCGGGCCTGCCGCCCACTATGCCCGGGCGGAGCTTCTTGCGGTCCTGGACCATAAACATGGTTTTATCCGGCAGGCATCCGATGACACAGTTGGGGCCGTCGATAATCAGACGTCTGCAGGCCTGCTTTAACCTCTGCAGAAACTCCCGGTCCGGATGAGCTTCCAGGTCGCTGCCCTGCAGGGGCGTAATGACGTGCTTGTAGGCTTCGATACCCAGGCCCATTTCCTTCAGGGTAAAGTGCAGGATATGGGTAAAGACCTCGGAATCCGACTGGTAACCCTCGTAGCCCACAACACCCTGGGTGCTCAGGTATTCTTTGATGGGCACAAAGGCGGTGTTCTCGCCGTTGGTCATGCTGGCGACGCCCTGGATAAAAAACGGGTGACAGGCATACAGGTTGATGCCGTAATTGGTGTTCTGCCTGCCCTGGGCCAGTATCTGACGGGCGCAGAGCTCTTCCCTGTCCAGTCCCAGGTATTGGCCGGTCTCCAGGGGATCACCCACTTCTTTGATGGTAATGACATCCGGCCAGAAACTGAAGACAACCATGTCCTCCTTTTCCTGCCCCATATGCCTCAATTCCAGACGTATCCCGGTCAATTTACGTTCCTGTAAAACAGGCTCCAGTTTTTTAAAAACATCCGGGGGCTCAAAGACCTGTACGAGATAGATCTCGCGTCCAGGCGTACCCGGGGGCGGGTCGCCCCTGGTGTCCAGAGTGAGCTGAAACCGGGGAATAAACCCCAGTTTTGACATGTATTCCTCCATGCGTTTTAACCCGTTCCGGGTGAAAATCCCGGAGAGAACGGGCAGACCCTTATATCTGCTGAAAGGGCCTTCCAGGGAACTGAGAAAAAGCCCCACTCCTGATCCGTCGTGACCCTCCTTCATCATGTCCAGGGCTTCAATGGCCTTCATGGGCGATACACAGGAGGTGCTGATAAGTGAAAACAAGCGGCACATGTTGATTTACTCTCGGGTTGAAGGTGACAGTGAAAGTTGCAACAACTCATTCACGGCCTGAACAGGCCGCATACCGGCGGCCATGCGCAAAGGCAGAGAGCCGTTAACGGCTGCCGATCCCGGGGGCCGGGTCTCAGACATGTTTTGGGCGAGAAACACCTTCCAGGCAGGCCTGAATAAAAATTAGACATCTTTAAAAATAATTTGTCAAGATTGTAATAGAGACTCTGGCCAAAATTTATTACGACCCCAGGCATGCTTTCAAGGCACCAAGCTTAATACCTGGGCCACACCCTAAGCCAGGGCCATGCCTGAGTGCAAGGTAACCATTCATGGGGGCACGGTAGTGACCAATGGCACAAGGCCAGGGGGACTGTCCCCGGGTAATCATTCAGAGGGTCCACGGTGGTGATTACTGGCACGAGGTCTGTTGACTGTCCCCCGCTAGGTAATGATTGTGCAGATTCAACAAATTTCGCGCCTGTAATTTTTGTATTTGTGCAGAAAAAGTGTCGCGGGGACTGTCCCCTGGCCGGCATCTGCCCCCCAAGGAAGGGATCTCATATACCCCCCCCCGGACCCTCCTTGGTTAAGGAGGGTCCGGGGGTGGTTGTACTGGCTCCTTTTTTTATCTTGAGTTGCCCCGGACAGGTTGCTTTTTCCACGCAGGGGTGTGGAAAAGCCTGGATACTGTTACTGCCTGTTTTAAATGCTTATCCATTGTATTAGCCACCAGGCACTGACAACACTCCATGACAAGTTTACTTTTTTGTAAAAAAATAAAAATTGCACAACCTGAAATTCTGGACCTCCATGCATAACACTACAGCGACACTTTATTTGAACTTGAAGGGGACTGGCTCTTTTGCCGCCGAGAGCTCAGCCATTTTACGGTTTGAGTTCGGTAAAAATTGCCTGTCCCCGGTAGTCGATAAGTGCTAATGAAACTTATTCTTGACAATAACCGGGACATAGTAAAATATTCAACAAGATACTCTCCCCCATTAAATCTTTTCTGTATGACTAATAATATGGCTGCCTGAATACATCAATCACGCGGCCGTACTGAACAAAACCCAATAACCAGGGAGGTAGCAATGTGTATATGATTACAGGCTTTCGGAGAAGCTTTTTTTGAGCAACTTTCGAAAGCCGAAAAAGCCAAGGAAGTTTAAGCCGGGACCAAATTAAAAACTCTGGAGGACAAAATGGACGCAAAAGATGCAAAAACATATCTGACCGGCCTTTGCCTTGCCGCCCTGCTGACCGGTGGCGGCTTCGCCGCACCTGGGCCGGCCTTTGGCATGGGTCAAAGCGGATGCTCCACCAATGGAGTCGCCACGGACACAGATAATGGTGATGACAACGACAATGACGATATTGATAAAGAACCCGATGGAAACGGGGCCTGAGAAGGAAACGGCAGCTGATAAGGCTGTCCTGGACGCAGGTCGCGTCCTTTATCTAACTTCCTGCGCCGGCAGGTTGTCGGCGCAGGGATTGAACTTTGTCTTTTTTTATCACCACTCCAGCCAATAATTTTTTATCCCCTGAGCCCGAGCTGTCATGCAACCAAATGAAACAGATCTGGAAAATATATTCCCGGCATGTAAAAGTCTTGTCACCCGGCAGGCCTGGTCCGCTCTGGTCGCCAGAATGGACACGAAGCCGGGCCCGGAAAAATTCCCGGCAGTGATTTCATCTTTGTCTCACAAACTGGAGCTTCCAGAATACCTGGCGGAGCTGGCTGAACTGGAAACAGCCCTCTACAACTGCCTTCAGCTGCGGGACCAGGTACCTTCCAACGTCCACCGGAAAATGATCAACCCCTCCCTGAAAATGCTGGAACTGCACTGGAAAGGACTGGACAAGGTCCTGGAGAGGGCCGGTGATCCAAAGATCCAGCCTGCCTCACAGCCGGAACTTATGCTTGTCTGGTTCGATCCGGCCAGCGGCCGCTCCAGAGCTCAACCAGCAGACCACCGGACTCTGACAGCACTGAAGATAGTCAGTGAAGATCAGCCCATGGGCAGCACCGCCCTGGAGTATAAAGTCAATCTGGCAGAACTGCACCGGGCAGTGGACCAGTCCGCATCCAGAGGCCTGATCCTGGCACCTCGCACCCGGCTTGGCAGGGACCCGGCAATATATCGGCCCCATGATAAGTCTTTCGAGCGCTTTATGCACCCCAGGGTGTTTACCCTGCAATGGCACATTACCCAGGCCTGCGATCTAAACTGCAAACACTGCTACGACCGCTCCTCCCGCAGCCCCATGTCCCTGGAAAGCGCATTTTACATACTGGACGAACTGGAGAAATTCTGCACCCGCAACAATGTCCGGGCCAAAGTCACCTTTACCGGAGGCAACCCCCTGCTTTATCCACATTTTGACCAGCTTTACCTGGAAACAGTCAGACGGGGCTTTCCGGTGAATATCCTGGGCAATCCAGCATCCAGGCAGCGCCTGGAACAACTCCTGACGATTCAGACTCCGTCCATGTACCAGGTGAGCCTGGAAGGTCTGCGGGAACACAACGATTTCGTCCGCCAGCCCGGATACTTTGACCGGGTCATGGAATTTCTGCCCCTTCTCCGGGAACTGGGCATCTCCTCCCAGGTCATGCTGACCCTGACCAGGGACAATATGGACCAGGTTCTGCCCCTGGGCGAGCACCTGCGGGATATGACCGACCTTTTCACCTTCAACAGGCTTTCCGCCGTGGGCGAGGGCGCTTCCCTCTTGATGCCCTCTTACGCCGGATACGAAGCTTTTTTGCGTGAATACATCCGGGCAACCCGGGATAATCCAGTACTGGGCCTCAAGGACAACCTCATCAACAGCATCAGGGATGAAAATGGGCACAAGCCCTTTGGCGGCTGCACAGGGTTTGGCTGCGGTGCAGGCTTTAATTTCGCCACCCTGCTATCTGATGGCGAACTGCATGCCTGCAGGAAATTTCCATCACCTCTGGGAAATATCTTTCAAAACGGGCTTATAAAATCCTATGAGTCTGAGGCCGGCCGGAAATACAGGGCCGGCAGCGAGGCCTGCAGGGGCTGCAGACTGCTGCCTGCCTGCGGCGGATGCCAGGCGGTCATTTACAGCCTGGGACTGGACCCACACAAAGACCGCGATCCCTACTGCTTCTACTCCAACGCTCCGGCCGCATAGAAAATCCTGGACGGCTGCCGGCGTTTTCCTGCCTGTTTTTCTACACTACGCTTTTTACTGAAGCGGGCTTTTGCCCGCAACCCAGATAAGAAAAGAGTTTTTTGCCCACCCCAGTAAAATGGGAAGAAATTTTACGGGGCAGGCAGATCACACCCAGTGAAATCCGTCCCAGTGAAACCCCCTTTGGGGAGTCCCATGGGACTGTTTCACGGGATAAACTGCGC
>PWSL01000152.1 GCA_003563255.1 Desulfonatronospira sp.
CCACGAGCCCTTCGCGAAGCCTGAGCAGCCTGGGTAACGTCTTTTCGGGCCACAATGCTGTTGAACAGCGGGATTCCTCCAGGTATGCAGCTCCACTGCTGAACCAGCATAAGCGGGGAATGTTCGAAGCGCTGCAGCTCTATCCTGTCAGTATGTATTTTCTGCAACCAGTCCCTGACGGAAAGATTATCTTCAACTGTGACCCGAAAGGGAACAGTATTCAAAAACATGCCCACGATTTTCTCAACTCCGTTGAGTTCAGGCGGCCGCCCGGACACCACGATGCCGAATATGACCGATTTTGTACCGCTGTATCTGCTGAGCAGCAAAGGCCAGGCCGATTGAATGACCGTATTGAGGGTCACCCTGCATTTTTTTGCAAAAAGATCCACTCTTTGGGCTGTATGGTCATCCAGCCTGAATCCCCAGGATTCGACATGCATTCTTATGCGGGTCTTGTCTCCGGTTTCACGTTCAGCAGGCAAAGGGGTAGGCCGGGATACTGATCCAATATGCTTCTTCCAGAAATCTTCGACTGCTTCGTGGTCCTGTGACTCCAGCCAGCGGATATATCTGCCGAATGGAATGGGTGGTTCAAAGGTGGGTATACCTCCCCGTGAGAGATCCTCATAAGCTTTTCTGAATTCTTTTGCCAGCAGTGCTCCGGACCAGCCGTCCAGAATGATATGGTGGTGGGTGTTTACGCAGAACCAATGAGTTTTTGACACCTGGATCACAGTGAACTTGATCAGCGGAGCGCGGTTGAGATCAAAGCCATTCTCTCTTTCCTCCTGCTGCAGTTTTCTAAGGCGGGAATTCTGTTCAGAAGGGGGAAGGACACGCCAGTCCTGGTAAGTAAACGGTAAATCAACGTTGCCATGGACGACCTGTACCGGCTTTTCAGGATCATCCCAGTGAAAAGATGTACGAAGGATGGTATGGCGGTCGATAATCAGCCGCCAGGCTCTTTGAAAGGCTTCTGTATCGAGATTGTCATACCGGGAGACCGACTGGCTGATATACATGCCCACCCCTTTGTCTCGAAGGGTATGAAAAAGCATACCCTGCTGCAGGGGCGACAGGCTGTACACATCTTCGACATTTTCCGGATTGATTTTCAATTTATGTAACTTGGTATCTTCCTTCATTATCAACCATTATCCTTGAGCTTGAAAAAAAGCGTGCCCATTCACGGTTACCACAAAACCATCAAGGCAGCCAAGACCATGCTTCAATTCGGATCAACCGGACCAGGGTACGGGTAAATGCTGATATTGCGGGCATTTTATCCCCCTCGACCTTGGCGAAACCTGTCATGCCAGATTTCAGCTCACCTTGATTGTTGTTGATTATACATTCCATTATTGCCAATCGTCTGGATTCTTCCTGGATGACAGTGGGATGGATTTTTTCAATGCTGCAATTGAAGAGGCGGTCAGAATACGCCTGAAGCCTGAGCCTGACTGAGTCACCTGTCGAGACCTGGTCCATGTCACCTTCGGGAATCTGGATTTCAACACGGACGCTTGAAGTATCCTCGACTTCGGCGAAGAGTTCTCCATCATCAATAAAGCTGTTCTGGAGATTCTTCAGATTCATTGTGACAAGCATGCCGTCTATAGGCATTTTCAGCCGTGTACGCTCCAGTACCTCCTGGTAGTATGCAAGTTGTTCCTGCAGTATGGCGATTTCGATTCTGGCCGACTCAATCTCATGCTTGTTGACCTGGGTGGTGATATGGTCCAGGTTTGCCTTTGCTGTTTTCACCGATTGGTGAGCAAGCTCCAACTGCTCGAGTTCCTTTTGATATTCAAAAAAAGTTATGGTGTTATCCCGATAAAGTTTTTCAAAAGCCTCCATATGCTGCAGCCTGTATCGAAGCTGCAGTTGAGACTTATTCAACTGCTCTTCCGCCAGCTTCAACTGCTCCTGCGAAGGCGTGGTCAGCAGGACATTAAGCAGCTGCTTCTGTTTTTCAATCTCTTTAAGTGTTTTTGCCACATCGTGTTCTTGCCGTTCGTTGGACAGAACCGCGACTACTGTTCCGGCCTCAAGGAATTCTCCTCCGTCGAAATAAACCTGCTCCAGTATCCTGGGATACTCGGAGTAGATTTGGGCGGATGCAACAGGAAAGACCTCTGCCTTTCCGCCGCTTTCATACTGGTAGGGAATGAAGCATGCGCCGATAAGGGCTGCTATGATCACATGTCGTGGCCTGACTCGGATCTTGTTTCTCCAGTTTTTTGGTGAAGGAGAGTCTGCTTGTCTTGAGCGGGGTGAATCGGCCAGGGATTGTGCTTTCTTGCGGCGCAGAATGTTCACAAGTCCCTGATACCAGAAACGAAAAAAAAGGTAAATAAGCACCAGAAGAAAAATCGCCACACCCAGGCCGTGCAGGTTCGCCTCAAGCCGGCTGGCTACCATGGCTCCTATAAGTCCAGCCAGTACCAGGGTAAACAGCACAGATGAAATCCCATACACAAGTACCGCAGGAGAAGGATCCATATACTGCATCACAACAGAAGGTCTTTTGGAAAATACAGCCTTGAGGCGTGCAAAGGCCTTTTTGCGCAGATTGGGAACCTCAAAATATTCGCCCATGAAGCGGTATCCTGCTCCTCCAAACAAAGGATTGACCACAAACAGGCATGAAATTACAGTGACCATGGAAAGGCTGATGCCGATGACGGATAAAGAAGTTCCGAGATCCCTCGCAGCCAGCCACATAAAGATTCCCAGGGGGAAAGTGATAAACCTTACATAGATGGGTGAGCCAAAAAACCAGAGGCGGGCTTTGCGCGTTGAATCTTCGGGAATGATGGTACGTAAATTGAATCTTGGCAAGAGGCCGAAAACCAGGGTCATGCCGAAACTGGGTGTTTCAAATCCGAAATGCCTGGCAGTCAACCCCCGGAAAAATTGCGTAATAAAGTTTATGGTCAGCAGTGCAAAAAGAATGCGGTGCAAAATGGTGACATTGCTTCTGATCTCGGATATGTCGGCAAGAAAAGGTCCCAGGTTGTTAACAAACCCAACGATAGAAACGGCAAAAAACAGGAGGACCATAACATGAAAATGCCGCAGGAAGCCGAAGGCTTTGAGCGTGTAGTCCAGTAATGTCTGCGGGTTGAACAGGGACCAGTGGTTTCGAAAGGTGGTTCTGTCATCGGGGTCATGGGTATCTGTCCGGCTCGTACCGGATGTCCCGGGGAGGGTTTCTGCCTGGTGGCTGTCGTGGGGATTCTCATCACTGATCATGCCCGCTTCATCCAGGTCCTGGATCAGCCTTTTCAAGTCGCCGGGCTTGATATTTTCACTGAACCGGGAATTGCACCTGCTTAGAAGTACAATCTCACTGTATGGCCGGCGCATTCCTTCCATAAGAAACGCTTCAGCTGCAGTAATCCGCAGAGCTTTCTTCGACCCCGGCTTTTCTGCGGTGAAATGGCCGGGGGATGACTCGTCAGCTGCAATTCTTACATCATCTGCTACCAGCTTCATGTGATATAAATACTCTTTTAAGATGCATCTGCAAAAAGTCGGGAAATGAATAATTCAGGAATTAACAATCTATATAACTCTTTGTTTTTACTGACCTCTGGCCTCTGATCTCTGACGTCTGTGACTGCAAAAATGACATTTTGCAGTCATTCTCTTCATCAATCTCTTAATCCTGTTAATCCTGTCAAAAAAGCTCTTTTCTTTATTGGGTTGCGGGCAAAGCCCGCGTTAGACTGTAACCATTCAGGGGGACCTCGGTTTTGATTGCTGGCACCAGGCCTGGGGACTGTCCCCGGGCCGGTTTCGGCATCCCCCTGAATGATTACTTTTGACTTACCCCTGAAACCCTGCCTGCCCTGAAATATCCTCCAGTTCCCGGGCTCACAAAAAACAGGAGCCACGCTGAGAAGCGTGGCAGGGAATTCTTGCAGAACCTGTTGCAGGCATTAAGTCAGGTGGGTTCTACTCTGATTCTTCAAACATCCCCTCGAAAGAGTTCCCTCGGATTTCTGAGAGGAGTTGCTTGAAAGCTGATGCCTTGTCTCTGTCAGACATTTCTTTTTCAGCCAGTTCCTTTAACGCCGGATATTTTTCAACCAGGTCTTCTGAATGAAGAACTGCTGCCTTGTACTCAGCAGTAGCAGCCTGGAAAAGCTCTTGTGCTGTGTAAACATCTCCCAGCAGAAAATGTACTGCACCAAGATTCCTGATGCCGGCTGCCATCCTCTTCAAAAGGGTTTTTGCCGCCTCCAGATCATTATTCAAGAAGTAGGCCCAGGACAGCAGCATCTTCACATTCCACATATCAGGCTGCTCTGCCAGCAGGTTTTCCAGAATATCTACGGCCTTAAGATATTGTGCAGTCCCCAGCAGGGCCTGGCTCAGGCAAAGGGAGGCCCGGGGATTGTCAGGGTTGATGCGCAGGCTGTTGCCTGCAGCATTGCTTGCCGACTCATACTCTTTGCAGCGCAGATGTATCTGGGCCAGAATAAAATATGCAGACCAGGAGCTTGGATCACGAACCAGCAGCCTGTTCAGATGATCAATGGCTTCATTTGTTCGATCCATTTTCAGAAATATTCTGGCAAGAAGGATTTCAGCCTCATTGGAGTTGGGGTTGTATTTGAGTGTTTCAGCAACGATCACCCGGGCCTCTTCATAGTGCTCGGCCTGCAACAGTATCTTGCCTCTCATCAGAGCGGCCTGAATCAGCTTCGGGTCGGAATCCAGGGCTTCCTGGCTCATTTTCAGAGCCTTGTTCACATCACCTCGCTTCCAGGCGACACTGGCCAACATGGTCAGGACCGGGGCGACTTTTCTGGTGACGTGCAAAGCTCCTGTGAAGTATTCTTCCGCTTTATCAAGCCGGCCTTTTCGTAAATGTATTTTCCCGATACCCATATACGCGCCCGCTGCTTCGGGGTTTTCTTTCAACACATCTTCGTAGGTGGTCAGAGCCTCATCTAAACGTTGTTCTTTTGTGAAGTTTTTGGCCTGCTGAACTAGAGACTTGATGTTTTTGCCGGTCCGGGCACGAAATTCCTTGTGTTGCATTATTCTCTCTCCAAACCTGGTATCTCAGGCTTAATTAAATATCTGTATCTGTCAGCGCTTTGCATGTAGCACGGGGACTGGCTCTTCCGGGACCCATTTGTCCCAAAAAATAAGACATCTGTAACATTTTAGGAGCTTAGCACAAATTTCAAACAAACATGTTGGTAACTGTTTCTGACATCCTGCTTGTCACGCCTATGGCGTGATTAAACAAATCCGAAGGATTTCCTGCATAGCAGGGTTTAACTGGGCCTGCTTCTTTGTATAGGATCAGGGGCACGGCGTAAACTCCCCTCCCTTAGGAAGAAAGTATGGGTGTATGGGGGTATCCATGTGTGGGTGTAAAGATATTTTGACTCCCACACTCCCATACGCCCATACTCCCACACTTCTTAAGGCCGGGGGTGGTTGTATGAGCTTCCTTCTTTTTTCGGATGTCGCCCTGAAGGGGCCTCTTTTTCCGCGCAGGGTCGCGGAAAAAGACTGGTGGCTTATTCCTGAAACCCTGCTTGCCCCGATAGGGATAGTATTGTCTCTTGACAGAGGGCGTTTTAATGGGCGTTAAACACCGCTGAAAGCGTTCCTGCGCAGCAGGGTTTAACCGGGGCGCCTTTGCCTGAGAAAATGTTTTTTGGGTTGCGGGCATAGCCCGCGTTAGACTTGATTGCCGGCAATCAACACCGAGAACCCCCCTGAATCAATGTTCAGTGCTGAGATCATTATTCATGGCCTGGCTTACTGTCAGCGTGAATGGATTCAGGCCCAGTGAGTCGAGCAGGTGCCTGAATTTCTTAAGCATTTCTCCTGTTTCGGCTTCTTCATTGTTGATTATTGCCAACTCGGGATGTTTCTTCAACAGGTTTTCAGAACGTAACAACATTGCCCTGTACTCGTCCATTGCCATATCAGATTGACCGTTTTTCCAGTAGATTTCACCGAGCATCAAATGTACTGTACCTGGAAATTGCTCTCTTGAGCTCAATCTA
>PWSL01000016.1 GCA_003563255.1 Desulfonatronospira sp.
ACGAGAGGTAAAAAGCCTGGGAACGAGAGGTAACCAGGAACCGATTTTTGCAACCAACATGTTGGTTTGAAATTTGTGCTAAGCGCCTAAGCAGCCCTGAAAAACCTGAGACCCGCCCTGTCTGTCCAGAACTTACAAAAAGCTCAGGAGCCCGGTTCATCGCCCGGATAAAGACCGGCCACTTCTTCTGCCATCAGCTCCAATGGCTTGCCAGCATCAAGAACTACATCCGCGCACTCCCTGTACAGAGGCTGGCGCTCATTTAGAGTGGAGCGCACTTCCTCCTGAAAATCCATCTCCGACAGTGCAGGCCTCTGCCCCGGCCTGGGGTCCCGGGCAAGCCTTGCACAGATAAGCTCCGCGTCAGCCTGCAGATAGACAGTCATGTGCACCGGGTCCTTCAAAAGCTCCCTGTTCTCTGAAGCCAGAACCATTCCGCCCCCCGTAGCCACCACCAGCGAGCCGGACTGCGCCGTACGAAGCAAAACCTTTTTCTCCAGTTCCCTGAAATGCTCCCAGCCATGATCCGCCACAATCTCCTGGATGCTACGGCCCTGCTCCTGCTGCAGCAATTCGTCCGTATCCACCGGGTTCAAACCGGTTCTTCGGGCCAGTTCCCCGGCCAGAGAGGTCTTTCCGCCGGCCCTGGGTCCGATTAAGTAAATATTGCCTTTTTTATTTCTGGATCCACTCATGGTATAATGCTTCCTGCCGGTCCCCGGGCAGGGCCCTTTCTTCCAGGAGCCCGGCCTGGTGTCTCTGTCTGAAGGCCTCATAAAGGATAATGGCTGCAGCCACGGACACATTCAGACTCTGAACCATGCCCTGCATGGGTATGTATATCTCCTGATCCACCAACTGTTCCAGATCTTCCTGGACGCCGCTGTGCTCGTTGCCAAGTATTACAGCACTGGGCCTGGTAAAATCCCATTCAGGCAGGGACAGGGAACAGGGGCCGAACCCCGTGCGGATCAGATTAAGGCCCTGCCCTTTCAGAACCTGGACCATTTTTTCCGCATCCCTGTGCCTGAGCCAGCCGACCCATTTGCGGGCCGAAGCTGAGGATTTCTTGCCCACTTCCGGAAAGGGCTGCCCAACGTAAAGCAGGTGCACCTCAGGCACCCCAAAGGCGTCGCAGCTTCTCAGGATGGCGGCAACATTGTGGGGGTCGTGAATGTTGTTCAACACCAGGGTCAGGTCCCGCTGTCTCCTGGCCAGGACCTCTTGAACCCTGAGCTTTCTTCTGTCGGTTCTAAATTCATTATGCATGGTCAGATCCGCCCGGTGCAGGACTTATAGCCGAAGCACACCAGGTGCTCCTGGTTGCCTTTAGGTCCTTTAAGCCTTGAAAGGGTCCAGCCCTCCAGCGCAAGATCCAGCTCCCCGGTGACGGTTTCAATCACCCCCTGCACTGCCTGCCGGGCAACCTCAAGGGATCTGACCACCCCTTTGACGGTCTGTCCCCTGCCCACTTCAAACTGAGGCTTGACCAGGGCTACCACCCTGGCCTTTTCCTGCAGAAAGGGCACCACGCAGGGCATGATTTTGGTAAGAGAGATAAAAGAACAGTCGATGCAGGCCAACTGGACTTTTTCAGGCAGCAGAGAGACTGCGGCCTTGCGGATATTCACCTGTTCCAGGCTGATAACCCTGGGGTCACGGCGCAACTTGCAGTGCAGCTGCTTTGTGCCCACATCCAGGGCATAGACTCGAAGCGCTCCCATCTGCAGCATGCAGTCCGTAAAGCCGCCCGTAGAAGCTCCCACATCAAGACAAACCCTGCCCTGGATCTGGATATCAAAATCCTCCAGAGCACCCAGAAGCTTCTCCCCGCCCCGGCTTACAAATCGCTGCCCTTCTTTCAGGCTGAAGACAGAATCATTCGGCAGGGCCTGGCCAGGCTTTTCCACACGGACTTCCCGGTCTTCCAGGCACAGATTGACCTGCCCGGCCATGATCAGCCTTTTGGCTGCTTCCCTGGATTCAGCCAGGCCCTGTTCATGCAGCAGCAGGTCTGCCCGGTATTTTCTGGAACGCATACACTTTAAGGAAACCGACTTCCGGCCCCTGACCTCTGACCTCTGACCCCTGACCTCTGACTTCTGACTACTGACCCCTGACCTCTGACTACTGACTCCTCAAGCCCAGTGAATCAGACCCAGACAATGGGGATCCAGAAGCAGTGAATGGTGTGGCAGAATGCGCACAGTATAGCCGAAACGCCCTGTTTGAAATGTTTCCAGCTTGCCCTCGTACTGGATCCAGCCGTGCTGCAGCTCCTTATTCTGTTGCATGAGCACGGTCTTTCGACTCAGAAAATTGCCTTCCATGTCAACGTCCCCGGCATATATCTCCACCTGGATATCACCGGTGGAAAGTCCGTTGACATTGACTTCGGCGCGCACTGTTATTTCGTCACCGGCATACAGTTCATCTTCAGCCGCGGCATGGACATTGCGAATCTGGACGCTTCCCCACTTGGTCATGAGGTCCATTCTCCACTCCGCCAGGGCCTTGGCCTTTTCAAAGCCGTTCTTTTCCAGGGCCATGAAGTTTTTGTAGGCAGGAAGATAAGCAGTCTCCACATAGTCTTCCACCATGCGGTGCGAACTGAACTGCGGAGCCAGGTCACGCAGTCCGTTTTTCATCTTGCGCACCCATTCAGTGGGCAGGCTGCCGTGCCTGCGGTCATAAAAAGTAGGGACTATCTCCTTTTCCAAAACATTGTAAAGATAATGGCTCTCCACCAGGTCCTGGTATTCCTGGTCGGTATAGCTTTCTCCCAGGCCGATGGCCCAGCCGTAGCGGTTGTCAGTGGTGTAGGCCTCGTCCCACCAGCCGTCCAGCGTGCTGAAATTGAGGACTCCATTGGCCACGGCCTTCATACCGCTGGTACCGCAGGCTTCCAGAGGCCGTTTGGGGTTGTTGAGCCAGACATCGCATCCCTGGAGCATGTAGCTTGCAATCTCCATATCGTAGTCTTCCAGAAAAACCAGACGATGCATCAGATCTTCCTCCCGGGCATGCTGAACAATATGCTGAATAATCTTTTTGCCTTCCACGTCCCTGGGGTGGGCCTTGCCTGCAAAGATGAACTGCACCGGATACTTTTCGTGATTGACGATCTCCAGAAGCCTCTTGACATCCGTCAGAAGCAGGTTTGCCCTCTTGTAGGTGGCGAATCTCCGGGCAAACCCTATGGTCAATGCACCTGGATCCAGGACTTCTTCGGCCAGCTGGAGCTCGCTGCGCCGGCCTCCCCTGGCCACTGTCTGCTGCTTGAGCCTGTGACGCACATAATCCACCAGCCTTTCCCGAAGACGTTCATGTGTCCTCCAGAGTTCAGAATCAGGTATGGCCTGGGACTGCTTCCAGACCCACTGACAATCCGGGTCTTCCCGCCAGTCAGAGCCCAGATAGCGGTCAAACAGGTAGGACATGTCCGGAGCAATCCAGGTGGGGATGTGAATGCCGTTGGTAATGGCCCCGATGGGCACGTCGTCCACTGGATACTGGGGCCAGACTTTCTTCCACATGTTCCTGGAGACCCTGCCGTGTAAAAGGCTGACGCCGTTGTTGAATCTGGAAAGGCGCAGGGCCAGCACCGTCATGCAGAAATGTTCCTGATCGTCCCTGGGATCCTCCCTGCCCAAGGCCATGAAGACCTTGAAGGCCAGGCCTAATTCCCGGGCGTAGGGCTCAAAATACTTGTGCATCAGGTCCGGGGCGAAGCGGTCGTTGCCGGCGGGCACCGGAGTGTGGGTGGTGAAGACGCTGCTGGAGGCCACAAGCTCTGTGGCGGCTTCAAAAGACATGTTGTGGTCCTGCATGAAGATCTTTATCCTTTCCAGGCCGGCAAAAGCAGAATGGCCTTCATTCATATGGATCACCCTGGGGTTGAGCCCCATGGCATGCATGGCTCTCAGGCCGCCTATTCCCAGGACTATTTCCTGCTTTACCCGCATTTCCCAGTCTCCGCCGTAAAGCTGGGCAGTAATCTCCCGGTCCTGGGGGTCGTTTTCGGTGATATTGGTATCCAGCAGATACAGATCAATGCGGCCTATATTGGCTTTCCAGACCCGGATGCTCACTTTGCGATCCAGCAGATCCACGTTAACTGTCATGGGCTTGCCGTCTTTATCTTTAATCAGGGTCAGAGGCATCTGCTCAAAATCGTTGACCGGATATCTTTCCTGCTGCCATCCGTCATTGGTGAGGTACTGCCTGAAATACCCTTTTTGATAACACATGCCTATGGCCACCAGAGGCAGGTTCAGGTCGCTGGCTGATTTCAGGTGATCCCCGGCCAGCACTCCAAGTCCACCGGAATAAATGGGCAGGGATAGACTGATGCCGTATTCCGCGCTGAAATAGGCCACTACAGGCATGCCTCCGCTATTCTCAAACTCAAAGGAAGTCTTGGTGCTGGTTTTATAATTGTCCAGACTGGACTTAACCTGGTTGAGCCTGTCCCGGAAAAATTCGTCCCCGGCCAGCTCGTCCAGGGTTTCCCGGGGCAGCATATTCAAAAACTTCACCGGGTTCTGCCCGCTCTTGTGCCAGACATGGTGGTCAATCCTGCTGAAAAGCTCACTTATCTCGTGCTTCCAGGAGAACCAGAAATTAAAGGCCAGATCCCATAACGAGGCAAGTTCCTTGGGCAACTTGGGAATAACATTGTATACTTTTAATGGCCGCATACATTTCCTCCACTTAGGTTGATGAAAATATGAACTAAAGCGGGCTATGCCCGCAACCCAATAAAGAAAAGAGCTTTTTTGACAGGATTAACCACGCCAAAGACGCGTGGTTATTGTTTTTTATGACAGGGTTTCAGGAGTAATTCACTATGCCCGCAACCCAAGAAAAAGCAGTGCTCTTATCCTTCCTTTCCTTGTTCCCAGGCTCCAGCCTGGGAACATCGCTTTTCCTTTCCTTTTCCTTGTTCCCAGGCTCCAGCCTGGGAACATCGCTTATTTGTGGCTCCAGCCACATATTTTTAGAAGCGGCTGGTGCCGCAAGAACTAAGTGTTCTCAGGCTGGAGCCTGGGAACGAGAGGTAACCAGGAACGAAGAACCAGGAACCACGAACCGATTTTAACGACCAACATGTTGTTCCGAAATTTGTGCTAAGCGCCTAAAGGAATCGGCGCTGGATCATGGCAACTTCCTCCTGCCAATGGAATCTATTGCCACCCATCAATTGAAATTGCAAGACTCAATTAAATCTTGCAGAATTAAAGCTCAAGGGGTAACTTTAGAGCTTTGCATTTTGCATGGCCTCCTGCCCGGAGACATACATCCCTGAGGGGGACCGGCTCTCCCAGAACAATTTTTTCAAATATTCAGCTTTTCCGCCATAAAAAAATGCGGACATGCCTGTTCTCTGCTTTCCTTGGTAGCGCTAAACAGGTACTTTATTGTCAAAAGGAAAAAACCAGTGAACAATTCCATTGCTGTCAAAATCAAATTTCTGCCCAACTCGGAACCCGGCAGCAGTTCCCTGGAATATGCCACGCCGGGCTCAGCCGGGGTGGACCTGCAGGCCTGGATTTCTGATCCGGAAATCATTCTCGGGCCGGGTAAGAGGTACGCCTTCCCTACCGGGGTGGCCATGGAGATAACAGAGCCAGGGGTGGCCGGTTTCGTGTTTTCCCGCAGCGGCCTGGGTACCAGACAAGGCCTTGTGGTCAGCCAGGGGGTGGGAGTCATCGACCCTGACTACCGGGGGGAGATCATTGTCTCCCTGCTGAATACTTCCGGGGAGGAAAAAACCGTCACCAGGGGACAGAGAATTGCGCAACTGGTATTCATGCCCTGGTTTAAGGCCCGGTTTCAAGAAGTCCCGAAGCTGTCCGGGACTGGCAGAGGGGCCGGAGGCTTCGGTCATTCCGGAAAATAAACCCATTATAACACTAAGGCGGGCTATGCCCGCAACCCAATAAATAAAAGAGTTTTTTGACAGGATTAACAGGATTAAGAGATTGATTAAGAGAAAAACATTTTTGTCCTGGCCGGAAGCCAGGCCAAAAGGTAATCAC
>PWSL01000121.1 GCA_003563255.1 Desulfonatronospira sp.
ATCAAGCATATCAAAACCCCCTTAACTTTCATGGGTTGTTTGTCAGCACTACAGCGACACTTTGTGTATATCGCTTCGGCCACCGGGGACAGGCACCCGGCACTTATTTTCCTAAGAAAGATTTCCGGATTATTATAATAAGTGCGGGGAGCCAGTCCCTTCCAGCTTCATAAAGTGTCGCTGTAGTGTTAATGGCTTACTCCTGAAACCCTGTCACAAAAAAAAAGAAAATTTGAACCACAAAGGCGCAATTGCAAGCTTTTCATAACTATTCCTGGAGACTTCCGAAATCAGGCATCCTCTTTTTTCTTCTCACGCACCAGGTTCAACAGGCCTCCATATTTGATAATCTCCAGATCAGCCCGGGTCAAATCGTTTCTGACAGAAATCTCACCCAGACCTTTTACTTCCAGAGCCGATTCCGCACCGGGGATCAGGTCGGCGGAATTAAACCTAATAAACATCCCCTGCTCCAGACGATGGTAGTCTCTGATGTCAGATAAAACAAGCGGCAGAATGCCGAAATTCACCAGGTTGGCCCGGTGAATGCGGGCAAAGGACTTGACCAGCACCACACGGATTCCCAGGTACCTGGGGGCCAGGGCAGCGTGTTCCCGGCTGGAGCCCTGCCCGTAATTGTCGCCCCCCAGGATAAGCCCCTGCCCGGCCTGCTGCGCCCGGGAGACAAACTCCGGGTCCAGGCGCGAAAATATATACCGGCTGATGGCGGGGATATTGGACCTGAAAGCCGTCACCTGTGCCCCGCCGGGCAGTATATGGTCGGTTGAAATATTGTCCCCGCACTTGATTACAACCGGCAACTCCAGCTTGTCCGGCAGAGGCTCAAAATCCGGAAGCGGCACAATGTTTGGCCCTCGGTAGATCTCCCTGGCATCCACGTCTTCGGGAAATATGAACTGCTCCCGGATGGAAGGAACCCTTGGGGGTAATTCCGGCCTTGGCATAGGCTCGCCCCATTTTTCAGGAGAGCTAAAGGCACCTTCCAGGGCGATATGAGCAGCGGTTACAGGGCTTACCAGGTATACGCCTGCATCCTGGGTTCCGCTGCGGCCCTCAAAATTACGATTGAAGGTCCGGGCGCTGACTCCTCCGGACACAGGGGAGCCTCCCATACCTATGCAGGGGCCGCAGGCGCATTCCAGAATCCTGGCCCCGGAGTCAAGCAAGGATGTCAGCATTCCCTCCTCTGCCAGCATCTTGAGCACCTGCTTGGACCCCGGGGAGATGAGAAGATCAGTGTTCCTGGAAATCTTGCGTCCCTCCAGGATTCGGGCCGTAATCTTGAGGTCGGCATAAGAAGAATTGGTGCATGACCCGATAGCCACCTGGTCCACACCAGTGCCTGCCAGATCCCTGACCGGTACCCCCAGGTCCGGCATGTGCGGCCTGGCCGCCATGGGTTCAATCATGGAGAGATCAACGTACAGTTCTTCATCGTAAACAGCATCCTGATCCGGGCCGAGTTCGCGGAAATCACTGATGCGCTGCATGCTGCTCAAGAAATTCCTGGTGATTTCGTCAGCCGGGAAAAGCGAAGTAGTGGCCCCCAGCTCAGCCCCCATATTGGCAATGGTGGCCCTCTCGGGTACTGACAGGTCTGCAACCCCGGGTCCGGTGTATTCCAGGACCTTGCCCGTGCCGCCCTTGACACTAAGCTTCATCAGAATGTGCAGAATAATGTCTTTGGCCCCGGCATGACCTGCAAGACTGCCATCCAGATACACCTTTATCACCTCGGGCATATACAGACTATAAGGTTCTCCGGCCATGGACAGGGCCACTGAAAGCCCCCCTGCACCCATGGCCAGGCTGCCCAGACCACCTGCCGTGGGAGTGTGGCTGTCTGAGCCAATAAGGGTTTTGCCGGGTGCGGCAAAATTCTCCAGATGCAACTGGTGACAGATGCCGGTTCCCGGCGGGGAAAACACCATACCGTACCTGGCCGCCACGGTTCGCAGATAGCGGTGGTCATCTGCATTTCTAAAGCCCATCTGCAGAGTATTGTGATCCACGTAGCTCACAGAAAGCTCGGTCTTGACCCGGGGCAGGTCCATGGCCTCCCACTGCAGACAGGCCATGGTGCCTGTGGCATCCTGGGTCAGGGTCTGGTCGATTCTTATCTGAATTTCCTCTCCTGGCTTCATGCTTCCGGATACAAGATGTTCTTCAATGATTTTCCGGGTAAGATTCATACGCACGTTTTTCCTCCTAACATTCATAACCCAGGCGCAGGCGGTTGATTTTCCTGCGCCTGGTTTCAGCTTCCACCTCCAGGCGAAGATAGTCCATCTGCATGGTATGGATCTCCTCGCTGAAAAACACCCCTTTTGCAGGGTCTTCAGCAGCCATAAGCTGTTTTTTGCGCTGCAGGCACATCTCCTGCTGCTTTTTCATTTCCTGCATTTCCGTGTCCAGACGTTCAATCTCCCTGGATACGGATTCGTCTTCTGGATTTCTGGGATTGTTCATCATTGTCCTGCATCTTTTTAGGTGATAAGTTGGTAAATAATTTCCAGAACCCCTGCCAGAGAGATGACAGGTTCCCGGGATTGGACAGGCAGACCCCTGGAAATTTGAAGGAAAGCAGGCAGTAGCTCAGGGTCCATACGGGATCCGGGCTGGTCCATACCGGGCTCTTTTCCGGTGCCTCTTTCCGGTTTAAAATGCTCAGTCCATCTTTATCCAGGCTGTAATTATACCCCAACAGGTTCAGCAGATCCACCGCAGTATCCAGGTGAATGCTTGCCGGGGGCAGTAGCAGTTTTACCGGGACCGGGTCTTCCCTGATAAGGGCCAAAGAAAAAACCAGGGGGGTGATCTCGGGGCAGTCAGTCAAATCAAAGACCGGTTTTGGGCCTGGTTGCTTATCTACGGCAACAATACGGTTGATATCCAGTTCTATACCCAGTCCGCTGGCCTCAAGCAGGTGCAGGATCTTTTCTCCCTTTCTGCAGTTTTTCGGCCAGGCTCCATTTACGCAAACCCTGCCCTTTCCGGCCTTGGCCATGGCCAGCAGAAAACCCGTGAGCAGGGGATCCACGGGTAGATCGTAGATGTCTTCCAGGCAGGGGCTTCCGGGATAAACTGTCAAATCCTGATTCCTGCGGGTCTCGGCCTTTAACCCGCACCTGGACATGACCCTTAAACAGGACTCAACAGCCGGCTGGGCATCCTGAGAATAACTGATGCTCAAAGCAGCGGGATAGGTGGTTGCCGCCAGCGCCAGGGCCTTGACAAACTCCGGGTCCACATCCATGGGAAGCACAATTATTTCCGGGATATCACCCCCGGCCTCCAGCTTGGCAGGCAGACTGTAGCTCTGGGGCTCAATGGAGCTCAGACGAGCTCCCAGAGAAGGAAGCAGGTTCTGCAGGGAGCGCAGGTTCATGGTCTTTAGCACGGCAGAACCTGAAAACTTGACCCTGCAGGGATGACCAAGGCCAAGACAGAGGAAGAAATAAAAATTGAAAGCACTGTGCTCAACGAAAAAGCTGCGCCTGTCCAGGTTCACAGAGGTCATCCCCTGCCCCACAAGGGTGCTGGATCTCCACGAAAGCCCTGCCCCGCATTCATTGGCCATTTTTACCAGTTCCAGCAGGCCATCGTTGACATTGATCCCTTCCAGCAGGGACTGCCTGGGGCATATTGCAGCCATGGACGCCAGTCCGCGAACGAGATCCTGATCCAGGGGTCCCAGGAATTCTTCGTCCAGGGGCCTTCTGGAGGGATACAGGCAGAAAGGTTTATCTACAAGAGGCTGTTCAGCCTCAAAATATCCCATACTGTTCAACAGGGTAAAGGCCTGGCGTACCAGGCTGGGATTCACCCACTGCAACTCTTTCTTCCAGATCTGCCAAAGCTTCTTTTCAAGCTCAGGATCTGCAAAACTTTTGTTTTTGTTCTGCCTGTCTCTGGATATGCCCCCTATCAGCCTGCTGCGCCTGGCAATGAGAGCGGCAAGCTTTCTGTCCAAAGACTGTAGTTCCTGGCTGGGTCCCAACGGCTTGTGTTTCATGTCTGTACCTGCTTCCTGGAGATAACAACGTCTGAGATGCAGGTCTGTTTAATACTAATCAAACACTAAAGCAATAGTGGAATCCCGGGTAAAAACCTCTGCATAATGTACCTGTTCAGCACTTTGCATGCCGCATGGCTTCCTTAAATGCGTTGAACTGATACTGCATAATGATCCTTGACCCGGAGGCAGGGTTTGCATTACCACTACAGCGAAACTTTATTTGAACTCGAAGGGGACTGGCTCTTTTGCCGCCGAGAGCCCAGCCATTTTACGGTTTGAGTTCGGCAAAAGTGCCTGTCCCCGGTGGCCGAGGCAGTAAGGAAACAGGGGACAGGCACTTTGGTACCCACTTGAGGAACTCGAAGGGGACTGGCTCTTTTGCCGCCGAGAGCCCGGCCATTTTACGGTTTGAGTTCGGCAAAAGTGCCTGTCCCCGGTGGCCGAGGCAGTAAGGAAACAGGGGACAGGCACTTTGGGATCCACTTGAGCATCATTTTGTGCTTAAAATGACTCATGTTCCAGGACAGGCGGGTCCCTGAAGAGCCAGTCACCGTGCTACATGCAAAGAGCTGAACAGATATGCATTGCCGGAGAATAATCTTTCAAAGGGAGTAGACTGTGAAATTACTTGAAGCACGGCAGATAGAACCTCAGGTATCCTTTGATCTGCCTACCTACATGGCTCTGGCCCAGACCGGAGACCTGGAGGGGGCTGAAGTGGCGGAAATACTGCAGCACTGGGAAAAATGGAACTCGGCCCTGAAAATCTATATCCTTGGCAAAAAAAAAGGGTATCTGACCCTCTTCATGGACAGGGCCGTAGAGAATACCATCGACGAAATCTGGCCGGAATCCCCCTCAAAAGGGTTTAAGCTCCAGGCCCTGGCTCAGACCATGATAACATCCGCATTACAGGATCTGATACCAAGCATAGGCCGGGATCAATGCGCACCTGTACCCAGGCCCAACAAAATCTTGAAAAGGTCTCTGGCCCGCATAGGCCTGGAACTCTCCAACCAGGGGACCCTCAACTACAAATACTCCACTCTGACATTTTATCCTTACAAAAACGGGTGCGAGGTCTGCTACCTGTCCACCACCTGTCCCAAGCTCAACCTGCCGCGCATGGAGGGACTCTTTAATCCCCCTGAATGAGCAACAGCATTTTCCTGAAGATTTCCCGGGGAAAAGGCTGGAACAAGGCTCTGATGCAGACTTAATCCAGGACCTTGAACACTGCCCTGCGGTTTTGAGCCCAGGCTGATTCGTTGGACTCGTCCACCAGCGGCCTTTCCTGACCGTAGCTGATGATCTGCAGACGGTTCGAGGAAACCCCCAGCAGCACCAGGAATTCGTAGGCAGCCCTGGCCCTTCTTTCCCCCAGAGCCAGGTTGTATTCCGCCGTACCCCTTTCATCGGTGTGTCCCTCTACAACCAGACGCAACTCTTCAAACCTCTTCATGTACTCCGAAATCTTCTGCAGGGTAGAGCGGGCATCCCCGGTCAATTCGTAGGAATCAAAGGCAAAATGAATACGATTGGCGGCGATTTCATCCACTGCCTCTTGGAGTCTGACCTCTGCATCCTTTTCCCGCTGCATGCGCTCTTCCTGGAGCCTGCGCTCCTCCAGTGCCTGCCTGCGCATCTCTTCTTTGATGCGCTCTTCTTCAAGCCTGGCCCTTTCCTCTTCGGTGAGCTCTTTTGCAGGATCCGTAGGGGTTTCCACAGGCCTTTTGCCGCAGCCGAAACCTGCAAACAAGAAAAGAGCCAGGATCAGGGCCAGCAACACAACACTTCTGTTTTTCATAGACTTCTCCCTTTGTATGAATTAAATAGTTACCACTACCACTACAGCGAAACTTATAAAACTTTTCAACCTGTCTAAATTGGGGACAGGCACCCCCGCACTTATTTTTCTGAAGGATGATTGACAGGTTTTAAAAATAAGTGCGGGGAGAGCCAGTCCC
>PWSL01000529.1 GCA_003563255.1 Desulfonatronospira sp.
ACCCTGCTCCGCAGGAACGCTTTCAGCGTTGTTTCACGGGGCAGGACCCGCAAGGAAAAGGCATCAGCCGCTTGCGCGGCGGGGGGAGCACCTGAGCTTAGTGTCCAAAAATGAAACAGTCACAGTGCCAAGTGCTGAACCCCCGTCATGGCTCAAAGCTTTTTGGTGGCTCCAGCCACATTTTTTAAGAAGCGGCTGGAGCCGCAAGAACTAAGCGTACCCAGGCTGGAGCCTGGGTACGAGAGGTAAATGTCTCAATATATAAGTTTCGCTGTAGTGCTACGATGCTCTTTTAAACAGCGATACAGGACCCTGCCCATATCCAGGCCGCACTGAATAAATTCCGGTCCGTACAGTCGTCCTGTAGGCGTCCTGAATGTATACTGCACATCCTGGATGAAACCAAGCCCCCTGGGGAACCTTTCTAAGACTTCCTCCAGGGACCATTCTCTGCAGGAACAAATCTCCCACAGGGTGGTGACAAAATTGTCCGGTCCCCAGCGAAACTTGTCCGCATCATAAAGAACATCACTTAAAAGCGCCTGCCTTAGATGTGCAGGCTCCAGGACTTCACTGAAAGCCTCGTGGTTGCTCACGGCGAAGGCCAGATCATCAAGTTCCTCCTGGGACAAAGGGTAGTACTGCAGGATTATCCTGGATAACTCGGCCCCTTTGCGGGCATGATCCGTTTCTTGCCGGCTGATATCGTGCAGCAGTCCGGCCATCTGTGCCAACAGGCTGTAGCGCCTGCTCAGTTTTTGATCCCGCCAGGACCTGGTTTCAATAAACGCCAGGGTCCCGGCATCTATGCTGACCTTTTTGCAGTGTTCTATACCGTGGCCGAATTCTTCGTTGAGGAAGGGAAGCACATCTTCCCACAACCGCTGGATAAGGGGATGGCTGAAAAAAATCTCTCTGGAACAGGCATTCTCTCTGGAATAGCGGACATAGAAGTTCAGAGTGCATTGTCCGGCCATGATACGGGCCTGCTCCTGAATCTTTTGAAGCTCCCTAAGCATCCTCGATCCACTCCCTGGAAAAGTCCTCAATGTTTTCCTGGATATGGCTCTTGATCTTGCCCAGCAACCTGGCTTCTATCTGACGTACCCTCTCCCTGGTAATACCGTATTTTTCCCCGATCTCCCTGAGGGTAACCGGGGTTTCCGCCAGAAGCCTCATCTCAATAATATCCTTTTCCTTTTCGCTGAGCTTGGGCATGAGTTCCTGGATGTTCTGCTGCAGAAGTCTGGCAGTCTCTCCCTGCAAAAGAATTTCTTCGGCCCCCTCTCCCAGGGCCGGGATGACATTCATGGGAGTTACATCCGAATCATCGTTATAAGGCATGTCCAGTGAAAGATCGTGCTGTCCCAGTCGCTGCCCCATCTCCACCACGTCCGTCTCGGAAACATCCAGGCTCTGGGATATAGCGTCGGCATCAGCAGTAATGCCCAGAGACTCCAGCCTCTGCTTTTCCTTGCTCAAATTGTAGAAAAGCTTGCGCTGGGCCTGGGTGGTGCCCACCTTGACCATCCGCCAGTTGTCCATAATAAACTTCAGGATGTACGCCCGGATCCAGAAGGAAGCATAGTAAGAAAACTTGATGCCCTTTTCCGGATCAAATTTCTTCAGGGCCTTCATTAGACCAACATTGCCTTCCTGGATCAGGTCCAGGACGTTTTTCATCCACTTGCGCTGAAACTCCATAGCGATCTTCACCACCAGGCGCAGGTTGGATGTGATGAGCAAAAAAGCCGCATCCTGGTCACCATGGTCTCTGAACTTCCTGGCCAGCTCAAACTCCTCTTCAGCGGACATGGTAGGAAAAGTACCCACCTGGCGCAGATAGATGCGCAGGGCATCCATAGGCACAGGTGCTGAGCCGGGCAAAGGACTTACATCCTTGCCCACGGCTTCTTCCAGCTTATGGGACATCTTTTCTTCGTCCAGCTGCCCTTCCTGACTTTCCTGGTTTTCATTGGTTTCACGGGTTTTTCTTGGTATATGTTTTTTCTTTCTGCTTTCTTGGGTCATAAGTATATCCCATTAAAGGCATAGAGCCGTAATCATGTTTGAAATTTGATATTTACCACTACAGCGACACTTTGTGTAAATTATCGCCTCGGCCACCGGGGACAGGCACTTTTGCCGACCTCAAACCGTAAAACGGCCGGTAACCATTCTGGGGGGTCCTCGGTGGTGATTACTGGCACCAGGCCTGGGGACTGTCCCCGCTAAGTACTACATATGTTCCGATATTTGTGCTAAGGGCCTGCAACAGATACCCGGATTTTGAGTAAATTGCAGGTTGGCTCCGTACCATCCGGGGAGAGCGCCATCAAGATGTACATCTGGTTCAAGATGATTTTATAAATCTTTTATCATATATTATCAATATTTTTCAACAGGTAAATTGTACTCTTGAGTTTTTTGTAACAGTTCAGCCCTACAGCGAAACTTATAAAATTTTATGCCTCAATTGGGGACAGGCACCCCCGCACTTATTTTTATTAAAAATGATCTTGGTTTTATTGGAAAAAATAAGTGCGTGGAGAGCCAGTCCCCGCAGGTCAATAATTAGGAAAGCAGGGAACTGGCAACTCCGGGACCCACTTATTTCCGGCATATAGAAGTGCAGGGAGAGACGGTCCCCCACCGGGCTGTATGCCGTGCTGCATGCAAAGAGCTGACAGTTAAAATTCCGCAAACATTCAAAGAGGTCAAAACTGCTCTTTACCTTCATCCCGGTTAAGGATATAGGCACTTGAATGCGATTCATAAATTATTTATCCAACAACGCAATAGGTATTTTTGACGGAGGCATGGGAACCCTGCTGCAATCCAGGGGACTAAAGCCCGGGTATTCCCCTGAAAAATTCGGACAGGAAAACCCCGAGGCCATCCGCGAGGTACATTCCCTGTACCTGCAGGCCGGCGCAGAGGTTATTACCACCAACACTTTCGGTGGAAGCAGCTTCAAGCTTGATCCGGGTGTGGACGCGGAAAAATTCAACCAAAAAATGGCCGGGATCGCCAGACAGGCTGCAGCAGACCAGGGCTTCGTGGCCGGCAGTATCGGCCCCACAGGCAAGATGCCGGCGCCCCTTGGGGACATGACTTTTGACAAGTTCCTGGACGCATACAGGGAGCAGGTCCGGGGCCTGGCCCGGGGTGGAGCGGACCTTATTCTGGGCGAGACACACCTGGATCTGGTGGAAGCCCGGGCGGTGGTTATGGCTGCCCGCTCTGAATCCAGCCTGCCTGTGGCCATATCCATGACTTTTGAAAAGGGCACCAGTCTTACAGGCCCCTCCCCGGAAGTCTTTGTGGACACCATGCAGAACCTGGGAGCGGATATTATCGCCATCAACTGCAGCTGCGGCCCCGAAGAGTTCGTCCCCCTTGTAAAGGCCATGCAACCCAGGCTGCACACCCCTCTTCTCATCCAGCCCAATGCCGGCATTCCGGTCCTGGAGAACGGTGAGACAGTTTTCAAGGTGGGACCGGAGGAATTCGCGGACAAGCTCAAGGTATTCCTGGGAATGGGGGCCAAGCTCCTGGGAGGGTGCTGCGGCACAACTCCGGAACATATCAAGGCCCTTAAAAACATGGTTGCCGGAGCTCAATACCGCCCCAACACCCCGACTCAACAGCCGGGCATAGTCCTGACATCCAGAAGCAGGACCCTGCCCTTCGGGGGTCCGTTTCCCCCTGTTCTTATCGGCGAAAAAATCAATCCCACAGGCAGGGAGGATCTGGCTGAACAGCTGCAGGGCTTTCAGCTTACCCGGGCCCTGGAGATTGCAGAGGAGCAGTTCAGCGCCGGCGCCCGGATTATGGACGTCAACGTGGGCGCGCCCATGGTGGAAGAGGAAAAAATATTGCCGGCTCTGTGCCGGGAACTGGTTTCCAGGTTTGACATACCCCTGGCCCTGGATTCCAGTAATCCCGAGGCCATCCAGAGCGCCCTGCTGGAGTATCCCGGCAGCGCCCTGGTAAATTCCATCAGCGGGGAAAAAGACAAGATGGAGCGGCTTGGACCCATCTGCCGCGACTTCGGCGCCCCTTTCATCCTCCTGCCCCTGAGCGGGGGCAGGATGCCCCGGAATACCTTCCAGCGTCTGCAGATAATTGAAGATCTCCTTGAACGAGCCGAGAAACTGGGTATCCCCCGCAGGCTTATCATAGTGGATGTACTCATCATGACCGTTTCCTCACACCCCATGGCGGCCATGGACTGCCTGGAAACCATCAGGTACTGCCGTGAAAAATGGGGCCTTGCAACCCTGGCCGGGCTCTCCAACATCTCCTTTGGGCTGCCTGCCAGAGAACTCATGAACGCGCACTTCTTCAGCATGTGTGCCGGAGCGGGTCTGAACGCATTTATAGGCGATCCCGGCTCAGGGCGCATGCAGGAGGCCATGGATGCCTGCAGCGCTCTTCTGGGACATGACAGCCAGGCCCAGGAATTCACCATGCGCTACGCCGGATGGGACTCGGGTGCAACACATGCACCAGGGGACCAGAACGGGGGGGATTTTGCATCCTCCATCCAGGAAGCCGTCATCCGGGGCAAAAAGGACGATATAGTCACCCTTCTGGAAAAGGAGATCCAGGATGGACGCCAGGCCTTTGAGCTGGTGGACGGCGAAATGATCCCGGCCATCAACACTGTCGGCGAAAAGTATGAAAAGCGCGAACTTTTTCTACCTCAGCTCATACTCAGCGCCGAAACCATGAAGCAGGGTTTTGAATATCTGCAGCCGCTCATGCAGCAGGACGGGCAGAAGCAGGGTCCAACCGTGGTTATGGCTACAGTGGAGGGCGATATTCACGATATCGGTAAAAATATCGTCTGCCTCATGCTCAAAAACTACGGCTTCAACGTAGTGGACCTGGGCATAGACATCCCGGCAGAGGATATAATCAGTCAGGCCAGAGAGAAAAGCGCCAGTGTAATCGGCCTCTCCGCCCTCATGACCACCACTATGGTCAAGATGCAGGAATGTACGGAACTGTTGCAAAAAGAGGGGCTGGACTGCAAGGTAATGATAGGCGGAGCCGTGGTCACCCAGGCTTACGCAGAAAAAATCGGGGCCCATGGATTTGCCCGGGATGCTGTTTCCGCGGTAAAGCTGGCCCGCAAGCTGTGCTCGGAGTAAGGTATGTCAAAGCTGTTTCAAGAATATTTAGCTTTACAGGCAAGTGTGGTACTCTATATTGTCTGCCTGGTTCTGCTTACCCTTCTGGTCATCCCCCCGGCGGTTACGGCCCAGGACTCGGCTGAGCCTGAGAGGGTTGACCCGGACGGAATCCAGGACCTTATAAAAGATGAAGAAGGAAAGGTGCTTATCCTGAATTTCTGGGCCACCTGGTGCGCCCCCTGCAGGGCGGAAATCAGGGATCTGGTCAGCATCAGGGAGGACTACAGCCTGGAGGATGTCAGCATCATCGGCATTTCTCTTGACTTCAACCCGGCAGCCGTGCCTCCCTTCATGGAAAGAAAAGGGATGAACTACCCGGTATACATCTCATCCCAGGATGTTATGGATGCCTACAACATTACCGGCATACCCTTCACCCTGATTTATGATGGCCATGGGAACCTGGCGGAAGTGCACCATGAACTGGTGGACTATGAAACCCTGCAGGAAGAACTGGACCGGTTGCTGGTGGATTAAACTGGATATGCTGTATTTACGCAAAGCAAGAATCAAAGATGTCAAATCCATTCACGGGATTTTGATGCACTGTTCCCGCCAGGACCTGCTTCTGCCCAGGTCTTACAGCGATCTATACAGCCACCTGAGGGATTACTTCGTCGTCTGTGATGATTCCGGGAACAACATTTTTGGGTGTTGCGCCCTGAGCATTGTCTGGGACAACCTGGCGGAAATCCGTTCCCTGGCCACTGTCTCTGAGATCCGCCAAATGGGCTGGGGCGGCAGGCTGGTGGAGGCCTGCCTGAGCGAAGCCCTGACTCTGGGCATTTACAGGGTCTTTACCCTGACCTACCAGACAGAATTCTTTGCAAGGCAGGGCTTCAGGGAGATCTCCAAAGACATGCTGCCCCAGAAGGTCTGGGCGGACTGTCTCAACTGCCCCAAGTTCCCTGATTGCGACGAGATAGCCATGCTCATGGAAATGTAGGAGGTAGTTCATTGCAGTTAAGAGAAATTTACACCCCGGACCAGATAGCACACCGGGTACAGGAAATAGGGCGGGATATATCCAGGCGCTATGCCGGGGAAAAACTCCTTGGTGTATGCATCCTCAAAGGAGCCTTTATTTTTTTTGCCGACCTGATCCGCAACCTTGACCTGGACCTGGATATAGACTTTGTACGCCTTTCGAGTTACGCTGACCAGACTACCTCCTCCGGGGAAGTAGTCATTACCGGGGACCTGGAATATGACGTGCGTGACAAAAATATCCTGGTGGTGGAAGATATAGTTGATACCGGGCTCTCTTTATATTACTTTAAAGACATCCTTCGCTCAAGGGGAGCAGGATCTATAGAGATCTGCGCACTGATAGACAAGCATGAGCGCAGGCAGGTCCAGGTCAATGTGGACTACTGCGGCTTCAGGGTTCAAGAGGGCTTTCTGGTGGGATACGGTCTTGATATGTCTCAAAAATTCAGAAATCTTCCAGGCATTTATGCAGTGAATGCACCCGGGGAAGATCCGGAAACCGGCTCTTCCCATGTGTGAGAATCAGCTATGACAGTTCAATGCCCCAATTGCAGCACCAAATACCGCTTTGACGAATCCAGGCTTAAAAAGGATCTCAAGGTTCGCTGCACTCGTTGCGAGCATGTGTTCAGTCCTTCCTTTCTAAACGACGAGGAAGACACTTTTCAGAAACCGGCCCCTCCCCGGGAGCCCCCCAGCCCGGATCCCTGGGAATCTTACCCCGGTGAAGAATCCCCGGACGATATGAGGGTTGAAATCACACCTCAGCAGAAGACCTCCTGGCCTGACAGTGCAAAGCTGAAAAAAATCGGGGCGCTGGTTGGCCTGCTCATACTGATTGCAGGCAGCCTTGTCCTGGCCCTGCCCAGAATCGCGGAATACGTCTACATTCCCTTTGTAAGCTCAGAACCCGATACTACAGAACAGGTTACCCAGAAAAAAGAGTTTACTGAAGAAGACGTCCGGGAAATAATACTGGATAATGTCCAGCAGTACTTTGTCAGCAACGACAACATCGGACAGCTCTTTGTGGTGGAAGGCCGGGCAGTCAATGAGTTTGAAACTCCCCGTTCCAGGATCAAGCTCAGGGCGGTCCTTTACGATGCCCAGGAGCAGGTGGTCCAGGAAAGGGAGTTTCTTGCAGGCAATGCTGCCTCTCTTTTTCAGTTGCAGGTCTCCTCCCGGGAGGAACTGGAATCCACTCTGACCTCCCAGCTGGGTATCCTGACCAACAACAAGTACATAGAGCCGGGCGGCTCCACTCCTTTCATGACGGTTTTCTACAATCCCCCCGAAAAAGTCCATGAATTCGGGCTGGAGGTAATAGAGGCCCATATCCCGGAATAGTCCGTATGAAATCCAGAACCACTTATATCTGCTCCGAGTGCGGCAGCGATTTTATGCGCTGGCAGGGACAATGCACGGGTTGTGGACAGTGGAATACCCTGCAGGCCAGGACCAGGGCCACAGACAAAAAGATATCCGGAGACCCGGCTGTCTGCCGGCCCAGCCTGCTTTCCCGGGTGGACCTCGCCCGGGCTGACCATATTCCCACCGGCATACAGGGTCTGGACGAAGTCCTGGGTGGGGGACTGGTACCCGGGGCTGTAATTCTGCTGGGGGGGGAACCGGGCATCGGAAAATCCACCCTGCTCCTGCAGCTTTTAAGCCTGGCAGGGTCCGGCACCCTGTACGTCAGCGGCGAGGAATCACTGCCCCAGATCCGCTCTCGAGCTCAGAGACTGGGGCTTGAACACGCAAACATCCAGGCACTGGCCACCAACTCCCTGGAGGATGTTCTGGCCGCCTTCTCATCCCACAGCCCGTATCAACTGGTAATAATCGATTCAGTGCAGACCATCAGCAGCTCTGAATCTGATTCTATGCCCGGGGCCCCCACCCAGATCCGGCTGGTCACTTCCAGGCTTATTCAGGCTGCCAAGGATTCCGGGACATGCATTTTCCTGGTGGGCCACGTGACCAAGGAAGGCCAAATCGCCGGCCCAAAGCTGCTGGAGCACATGGTGGATACAGTCATATACCTGGAAGGCGACAAGGAACATCTGTATCGTATCCTGCGGGTAATAAAAAACAGGTTCGGCCCCACCGACGAACTGGTCATGTTTCAGATGGGCGTCCTTGGCCTGGAGGTTATCCAGGATCCTTCAACATTCTTTTTGCAGGCCAGAGACCCGGCCCTGAGCGGAACCGCCGTGGTGATGGCTGTGGACGGACACAAGCCCTTTGCCGTGGAGGTACAGGCCCTGGCCACGCCCAGTTTTCTCAGCATACCCAGGCGTACGGCCCTGGGATTCGATCAAAACCGTCTGCACCTGCTTCTGGCGGTCATGGAAAAGAAACTGCAGCGCAGCCTGGCTCAGTCCGACATATACACTAAAATCGGAGGCGGCCTGAAACTGGTGGACCCCGGTCTGGACCTGGGTCTGGTGGCTGCGGTGCTGTCTTCCTTTCACAACAGGAGCCTGCCGGAAAGGGCCATTTTCTGGGGCGAGGTGGACTTGAACGGTCAGATAAGGCCGGTGCTGGCACATGATATACGCCTGAGGCAGGCCTCAAGGCTGGGCTACAAACCCGTGTTCCACCCTGGAAGCCCGGACTCGAAAACCGGCATCTCCAACATCATGCAACTCCAGGACATATTGTTTGCACCTGAGGAATAAAAAAACTGACTCGGACTTCCACGACCCCGCGCGGAATAAAAGGCCCCCAGCAGGGCAAAAGAGCCTAAAACCTCCAGGAAAGTCTTGCCTCAACCACGGGGGTACTTTTCACATCTTTGGAAATGATGCGACTTTTATGGCGATCATACACCTGCCATTTCCTGCCCAGCTTGTAATACGGCCCAAGCTTCAGGGCCATTTTTTCCATGGGACTCCACTCCACCTGCATGCCCACACTGAAGTTTCTTTCCCGAAAATACCCCTTATCTGCAACAGGGCTGTTGTTTTTTAAACGGTACATCCTGGATGAATACCCCAATCCCGCCTGAAGAGCAAAGCTTTCACTGAAACCGTAGCGCACTTCAGTCGTGGGGATACCTATCCTGGCGGTCCAGCCCACGTCGCCGGGAAAACCGTAAAGAAGCCCCGCAGCCGGAATAAAAAGGCTGCGGACAGGATGATAACCACCAACCAGTCCAAGTCCGGCGAACCAATTATTTCTGAATTCCCTGAAAAGGATGGCCGCCCCTCCGATGCCGAATGAACCGGAAATTTCTTTTTCAAACGATGAATTAACCCCAGCACGGGAGTACAGGAGCCATTTTTCAGCTAATGGAAAGACAGCCTCAGCGGATAAAAAAAAGTTGTGCAGACCATCCCAGGGAGTGCCGTCCCCGGGTGTAAAACCTGCATCCCCGGCATCGTCCCAGGAAAAATGCGAGTAGTCGTATCCCAGGGTGAAAATGGAATATGAAGCCTGCACACCATATCTGCTCCTGGAGACTTCAGTATCCGAACCCTTGATGCCGGATTTAAAGCTGTGCTGTACAATGGTCTCAAGCCCTAGGCCAACGTCATGCGACCCGTTTGAATACGCAGAGGCAGGACTTGCCATCAATAAAAGGCTGCCAATCAAAAGTGCCAGGCATTTTTTCATAACCATCTCCATTAACAGTCAGAAGTTTTCTCACTTGCTTCGCTTCTTAAACTTTGCGTACTTTGCCTGCCCAGCTGAATTGCTCGAAAAGCAAGCCCGAAGTTTACCCGGTTGTATCTGTTTAGCGCTTATAAGGAAACCAGGGGACAGGCACTCCGGGACCCACTTGAGCATCAATTTGTGCTCAAAATGACTCATTTTCTGGGACAAGTGGGTCCCGGAAGAGCCAGTCCCCGTGTCACATCTAAAGCGCTAAACAGATACACCCGGTTAAACTTTCTTTTATTTAACTGGGGGCATTCAACCGGGGCGGCTTTGCGGTTCAAAATTTTCTTGTTTATTATGACCCAGATAAACCCTGCTCCGCAGGAACGTGAGGCGTTGTTTCACCGGTTAGAATTATAAAAATAAGTGCGGGACAGTCCCAGTACAAGGCGCTGAACCCCCATCTCTGTTCGAAATTTTTCTTCTTTATTCTGACAGGGTTTTAGGGCTGTACAGTCAAAAACTTGTTTGTAGTTATTTGATTTATTAGCTTTTTTGGCAGGTCAATATGTCTTTCGGGCCAGATCAGACATCTATCCAAATTTGTTGACTTTATTTCTTTCAACCAGGAACGAAGAACCAGGAACTTTGAACTCTCAAGATAAGAAATGAATTCGCTATTTTTTTTAAGCAGGGTGTGATAATTTTGTCAATTAAAAATGAGAAGTACGGACTCTTCTCATAAGCCAAAATATCAACGGTGCAGCAAATATTGCACGAAGTAAGCATATTCCCTGTACTGTTTAAAAAAATCGTCTGTTTAGCACTTTTGATGATAGCAGGAGACTGTCCGGCACTCGTCCAGATGCCTAGTTGAAAGGCACGAGCACTTAATTCTGCTGCCTTGAGTGCCTGACTGTACCCGTCAAATTTTCAATAAATATCAAATGCTTCCTCTCCAGACCTGACATGAATCATCTTTCTTTACAATTATGATATCATCCGGTGTTGCCGGTAGATGACGGGGAGTCTGGACAATGCCGGCGACCAATATCTTCTTGCATATTAGACATCTTTCAGGTTATGCTTTACTCATTACCACTACAGCGACATTTTGTGTGAATTGTTGCCTCGGCCACCGGGGACAGGCACTTTTGCCGACATCAGGCCGTAAAACAGCCAGACTATCCGGCGGCAAAAGAGCCAGTCCGTAACAGTTTAGTGGCTTACTCCTGAAACCCTGTAATAAAAAACAAGAAATTGATATCAGTTTACCTCTCGTTCCCAGGCTCCAGCCTGGGTACGCTTAGTTCTTGCGGCTCCAGCCGCTTCTTACCTCTCGTTCCCAGGCTCCAGCCTGGGAACGCTTAGTTCTTGCGGCACCAGCCGCTTCTTAACATGTTTGTGGGGACAGGCACTTTTGCCGAACTCAAACCGTAAAGTGGCTGGGCTTTCGACGGCAAAATAGCCAGTCCCCTTCGAGTTCAAATTGGTGTTGCTGTAGTGCTGATCTCTAGCTCCAGCCATATTTTGAAGAAGCGACTTGAGCTTCAAGAACACAACGTTACCAGGCTGGAGCAGGCAACGAGTGGCGGGAAGAAGGTCAGATTTAACTTGACTTTCTTTTTCACTATAATTAATGATAATGAAATTCATCGTAACAATCATCGAGGAGGAGATCATGGGCTGGATACCTGCAGCTGCAGCGGCATGGGAAAAAATGAGCAGTTTTTCAAAAGTTCTCACCTGGCTTTATTCCCGGCCTTACCGACAGGTTATAGAAAACGAAATTCAACTTGCAAAACTAGGAAAAGATGATGTCGTGCTGAATATCGGGTGCGGAGCCGTGCCTTTTACCGCTCTGTACATATCAAGGCTGGCCGGGGCCAGGGTTTACGCCCTGGATATAGACCCCTGTGCGGTGAAACACGCAAAAAACTGTGTGAGCAAGGCAGGTCTGGAGGACAGGATCACCGTTATGCATGCCGACGGCGCCCAGGACTTCAAATACCCATACAATGTAGCCATAGTGGCCCTGCAGGCGGCACCTAAATCCCGGATACTGAAGGTCATGCAGCAAAACGCCATGCCCGGGGCCAGGTTTATTTTCCGTCTTCCCAGCAATCCATACAAGGACCAATATGACTGTCTGAACTGCCCTGCAGCCCCCAGGGCTGTCGCACCTCAACCCATGCGCACCTTTGACCGCTCCGTGCTTTTCTATAATGCGGTTTCTGTAAATTAGGCCATGTCATTGTCTAGAATAATTATCTTTCTACTGGGCGTAGCCGGCCTGGCTGTCCTGGCCGGGCTGGCAGGCACGCAGGAACTGGGCCGGGCCTTTTCCCGGGTAAGCCCCCAGGCCCTGTCAGTGCTTTTTACCCTTCAGCTTGCAACCCTTCTGGCCAGTGCCTGGATCTGGTATTTCCTGCTCAACCGCCAGAGCGGCATCCCCTTTTATTCCGTATTCCTGGTGAATCAGGCCGCCGGGCTTATCGAGAGCCTGACACCCTCGGTTAAACTCGGAGGCGAAGCCGCCAAGGTTTACCTCTTCAGGCAGAGAACAGGACAGAGCTACCAGGATCTCGCCGGGACACTGCTGGTGCACAAGTTCATCACCATGGCCCCTTTTGTAGTGCTGTGCCTTGTACTTGTGCTGCCGGCCCTTTTCATGTTTGACCTGCCGGTATATTTTTATCTCTCCCTGGGTGCCCTGACTGCCCTGTGTGCTGGACTGGGGCTATTATGTTACGGCAAAAACGGAAAAACGGAAAAAGACAAGTCGCAAAAAAGTCTGCCAGGACCAAAAGCCCCTGGCGGACTGGAACCGCTGAAAAAAGCCGCCTCCAGGATTGCCCTCTTTCTGCAGCAATCCAGGCTGTCGGCCTCCAGGCTTCTGTCCACCCGGCAAACCCTGGCGACCATGTTTGTATCACTGACTATCTGGGTTTTTTACCCGGTCAAGGTTTACCTGGCCTGCACTTTCCTGGGCCTGGATGTGCACCCGATTATAATCTGCCTGGCGACACTCTTTGCCTACATGGTCAGCATGGTGCCACTGCTTCCCGGGGGTCTGGGGACCTACGAGGGGTCCATGGCCCTTTTCTTCACCCTGGGAGGCCTGACCCCGGCTGAAGGCCTGGCCGTAGCTCTGCTGTCCAGGCTGACCACCTTCTGGTTTCCCCTGCTGATATCAGCCATGTCCTGTCTGGCTCTGTCCAGGACATCCTCGCTGCTGCCCCGGCAGACAAGCCGGTGACGGGTTGCGTCTGGTATTGAACAGCCTGAGAGTTAAAGGAAAAGTATCTGTTCAGCTCTTTGCATTTGCCTACATGGACCGGCTCTCCCCGGGCTTTTTTTATGGCGGAAAGGCTGCAGAATATTTGAAAAAAAGTATCTGTTTAGCGCTTTTAAGGAAAGCACTGATCATGTTCATGGGAAAATGAAGGTCCTGCTGTTATTTACCTTCCTGGGAAAGCTTGTGCCCGGTTATGTCAAAGGCGCTTTCCAACCTGACCATCCGACCGTCCACCCATTCAATGGCCCGGTCAAAGCACTGGTACCACTTGCCTGTTTTTTCATTGAAATATTCCCAGGTGTATACCCCGGTGGCATTTCCGTCTCTGTCCAGGAGTCTGTCATTTGTGCAGAAATTACATGGCTCTGTCTGGCCGGTCTGAAGTACGCTCCAGCATTTCCTGCCGGCCACGTCTCCGAAGTCCCCTCGTCCGTGCTTGTTTATGAACAGTATTTCATGTGTGTCCATGTCCGCGACATAAATCAGGGCGTCAATGCTGTCCAGAACGGTCAGAAGCCTTTGATGAGCTGATCTGACCTCTTCCTGGGCCAGCTTCTGTTCAGTAATGTCCTCAAATGTGGCGTAGGCCTGAAAAGGCCTGTCCTCTTCCGGCCTGAAAAGAGGAATGGCTGTTATGGACAGCCATATATGGGTGTTCTTGTCCGGGTGAAACACACCCCGAACAACAGGCCCGACAGTCTCTCCGGCGCGTAGGGCGATCATGGCCGGATGTTCCTCTCCTGGTACCACTGTTTCGTCTTCCTTGATCATCTTACAGCGCGGGTCCATGGATGTCCTGCCGCGCATCTGATCGAATGAAAGGCCCAGGATCCTTTCCGCGGCCGGGTTGACCGAGATGATTGTTCCGTCCGCGGCCTGATAGATCACCCCCTGAGCCATGGTTTCGAAAAGCCGGCGATGCTTTTCTTCGCTTTGCCGCAAAGATTCTTCAGCCTGTCTGATTCTGGTTATGTCCACAAAAGAAACCAGGGTCCCGGAAAAAACCTCAGGCCCAACAACGTAAGGAACAATGCGCATCAGATACCAGTGCCCTTTTTGGGTCTGCACTTCGTGCTCAGCCAGAACTTTGCCGGTCTGCACATCCCTGATTTTCTGCACCGGATCCTGGTTCACCAGGTAATGGGTGATATGGGTCAGAGGCCTGCCCACATCATTGTCCAGCAGCTTGAATATTTGAGTAACCCTGGGAGAAAAGCGCCGGATTTCCATATTTTCATCCAGCAGAAGCTGCCCGATCTGGCTGGCTGAGAGCAGGTTGTCCACATCGCTGTGCAGTTCGCTTAATTCCACTATCTTGGACTGATATTCGGCATTCACGGAATACAACTCTTCATTTGTAGACTGCAGTTCCTCGTTGGTGGACTGCAGCTCCTCGTTGCTGGCCACAAGTTCCTCATTGGTGGCCTGCAGCTCTTCATTGGCTGTTTCCAGTTCCTCCACTGTAGCCTGCAGGTTTTCCCGGGTGAACTGCAGTTCCTGCTCCAGATCATTTATTCTCTGTTCTGCCTCGTGGGAGAGGTCATAGCTGTGTTCTGCCTGTCCTGAATCCAGGGGATCCTTTTTCTGGACTTCATTCATGAATACTGCAACCATGGATTCCTGACCCTTTGCCCTGGGCAGGGGCTTAATGCGCAGGTCCACCACCTTCTGCCCGCCTTTGTCGCGCAGCCTGATGTTGGAAAACCTGATGGGCTCATCCTTGCGAAGAGCTTTTTGAATGCCTGTGGTCAGGGGGATGGCCAGATCTCTGGCCGCCATTTTGGAGATATCCGTGGTCAGCCTGCCTGAAGGCAGTTTGAAGTATCCCTCGCTGTCTCCAATTACATGCAGAACATCCATCTGTTCATTGACCACCACTGCCAGGGAAATATAATCTTCACTCAACGCTTCCAGAAGACGCTCCAGCAGTCGGCCGTCTTCAGCCTGCAGTTCCCTGCGGGTCCTGTTGAACCTGGTGCCCATCTCTCTATAGCGTGTATCCGTGGCCTGGGGCAATTCGGGCCTGTTCAGTCCATGCTTGAGCCTTCCTTTGGTCCGGTAAATCTTGAATTTCTGATCCAGAGTCTGGAAAAAATCGTCCATGTCGCCGGTGGTTTCACTGGTACCAAGAAAGAGTATCCCGTTCAGGTTCAGCGAGAAATTGAAAAACTCCAGGACCTTGTGCTGCAGGACCGGCTGCAGGTAAATCAGCAGATTTCTGCAGGATACCAGGTCGATATTTGTAAAGGGCGGGTCCTTGATCAGGTTGTGCTGGGCAAAGACCACCATCTCCCGGATGTTCCTTGAGATCTGATAACTGTCTTTTTTCTTATAAAAATATTTGCCCAGCAGATCCTGGTGGACGTCAGCAGCTATGCTGTCCGGAAAAATTCCATGGGCTGCAAACTGGACAGCATCGCGGTCAATGTCCGTGGCGAATATTTTGAGATCGCGGAAGTTCCCGGTTTCAAGCATATACTCCCTGGCCAGTATGGCCAGGGAATAGGCCTCCTCGCCTGTGGAGCAGCCGGGGACCCAGAACCGCATTTCCCGGTTTTCGCCCCGGTCCAGTATCTCGGGCAGACACTTTTCCCTGATGGCGTCAAAAGCCTCCCGGTCCCGGAAAAACCTTGTCACCCCGATCAGAAGCTCCCTGAACAGCGTGGAAATCTCAGAAGGATAGCTCTGCAAAAAGGCCACATAATCCCTGATTTCATCGATGCGGTTGATGGACATGCGCCTTTCTACCCGCCTGTTGACCGTACTGGGCTTGTAATAGGTAAAATCAACCTTGAATCTGTCGCGCAGCAGGGAAAATATTTTGGTCAATGCGTCTTCATCGCTGATAACCGTATCCGAACGTTCAGTCTTGAGCACGTAGGGGTGCTTGGCATAGGACAGCAGGCGTTTCGGCATTTCCTCAGGGTTAAGGATGAAATCTACAAGCCCGGTAGAGACGGCTGCCCTGGGCATGCTGTCAAACTTGGCTGATTCCTCGCTCTGAACCATGGCCATTCCTCCGAACTCCTTGATGGCCCGGACTCCGCGCATCCCATCGCTGCCTGAACCAGAAAGAATCACGGCCACTGCCTTTTCTCCCTGATCCTCGGCCAGGGAGCGCAGAAATATGTCTATGGGCAGGTTGATGATTCCCTTGGAATGATCCTGATCGTTTAAAAGCAGTTTGCCGTGAAAAACGGTCAGGTTTTTTTTGGGAGGAATCAGGTAGATATTGTCCGGCATGACCAGCATGCCGTCCTCGGCCCGGTTGACCTTCATCCTGGTTTTTTTGGAGAGGATCTCCTTCATCAGGCTTTTATAATCCGGAGAGAGATGCTGGATGACTATGAAGGCCAGACCGCTGTCTGAAGCCATGCCGGAGAAAAAAGATTCAATGGCTTCCAGTCCTCCGGCTGAAGCGCCGATGGCCACGTATAATGAGGGGATAGGCTGGGATGGGCCCTTATTTTGATCTGACTTTTCCGGGGAAGATTTTGATGATTTCGCAGGCATGTTAACCGTCTCCTGTTTCAGTGGCTCCATTTCTGACCCGATCGAAAGCAACCATTCAGGGGATGCCGCAACCGGCCTGAGGACAGTCCCCACGACACCTTTCCTGCACAATATAAAAATCCAAACGCGAAGTTTTGTGAACCTGCACAGTCAGTACTCAGCGGAGGTCAGTCCCCAGGCCTTGCAGCGCTCAGGGTAATTACATTCTATTTCTCCCGGACCAGAAACACAGAGTTGTCCAGAGAATTTATCAGATGCTGTAGACTATCCCCGTACAGACATGGATCTTCGCAGGGTAGAAAAAGCGTGCCGGTCCCATGGGCGGCAACCGCCTTCTTGATCCCTTGTGAATCCAGTTCCCGGAGCAAGTAAAAACCTGCCGAAGCCCCCTGCCTGGAAACAATTGACTGCACCCTGTCCTGCATATCCTCCAGGGTTGCCGGTGCATTTGCAGCCATGAGTATAACCAGCGAAAACCCCCTTTTCCGGCTTAGCTCCAGAGCAAGTAAAAGGGTGGCCTCCGATAGACTGGACCCTGTGTATAGAACCTGCAGAGGAGGTTGAAAGCGCGCTTCTTTATCCATGAGCAGGATAAGGCCGCGGCCCTGCCTGACAAGGGCCTGAGCAGTGGTTCCCATACGCCGGCCGAGATGCTTTGACCATCCAATCCGACCCATTATGGTCAGATCCGCCTCATTGGAAGCATCCAGAACCTTCTTGGAAACCCCGCCACGCATAACCCGGAATTTGCAGGGGACGTTGTATCCTCCAGCCATATCCTCCAGGGTCCGTTTTAGTCGACTGGCCGCAATACGCATTTGCCTTTCCGTTTCTGAACGTTTCAAGCTCCGGCCCAGGGTCCCCCAAAAAGACACTTCCCGGGCCATGGGAAACTCACAAAGTCTAAACAGGTCGGCATCCTCCACAAACAGGCCTTCCAGCTCAGCTTCCTGGGCGGCAGCCAGCTCCACTGCAGCTTTTAAGACCCCCAGGCTGTGCTCCGATGCATCCAGGGGTACCAGGACCCTCCTGAATTCGGCAAAAGGCTTATCCTGTTTCAACTCTCTTCTCCATGCCCCCTGCCAGGGGTAAATTGCATCCGTTTGTCCGAGAATTCTCTCAGGCGCTTCTGGACCAGGCCGTTGATACTGTCCCCGGGAAACTCCCCGTTTTCGTCAGGCTGCCCGGCAGGGCGGCCTGTGAGGATCTCCATGCCCTGGTCCACGTTTTTAACCGGATATATGTGAAATTCACCCCTTTCCACTGCATGTACCACATCCCGGCGCAACATAAGATGAATGGTGTTTGATTCCGGAATCAGGACTCCCTGATGGGATGTCAGGCCTCTTGCCCGGCAAATATCAAAAAAGCCCTCGATCTTTTCATTAACCCCGCCGATGGCCTGAATCCTGCCGTGCTGATTAACTGACCCGGTTACGGCCAGTGCCTGCTTAATGGGAACCCCTGATATGGCTGAAAGCAGGCAGAAAAGCTCTGCAGAGGAGGCGCTGTCTCCTTCGATACCGGAATAGGACTGCTCGAATACCAGGCTGGCGGACAGGGACAGGGGCCGGTCCGAAGCATATCTGGAACCAAGGAACCCGGAAAGGATAAGCACTCCCTTTGAATGTATGGGACCGCTCAGCTTTGCCTCACGTTCTATATCAATGACCTCGCCTTTGCCCAGGCGTATTCGGGAGGTAATCCTGTGCGGACGGCCGAACAAGAAATCCCCCAGGCCCATGACCGAGAGCCCGTTGATCTGGCCTGTTTGCCATCCCTCGGTGTCGATCAGCATTATGTCTCTCTGGATGGCTTCCTGGATATGTTCGCGTACGCGGTCGCTGCGAAAGACCGAGGCATCAATGGCCTGTTCTACATCAGCTTCAGTAACATTTTCACGGCCGTTTTCCCCGGCCCAGTAGTCTGCTTCGCGCATAAGATCAGTTAATCCCTGGATATGGGTTGAGAGTTTCTTCTGATCCTGTACTTTACGGGCACTGTGTTCCAGCAGTCTGCTCACCCCGGTTTTATGAAATGGTTTCAGCTTTTCCTCCTGGATAACCCCAGCCATGAACCTGGCAAAAAATTCCTGATATTCTTGGTTCCAGTCCATGCGTGTGTCAAAATCGGCAGCCACCTTGAACAGCTTGGAAAATTCAGGGTCGAACTCTTTCAAGAGGTAATACACCAGGGGACTACCCACCAGGACCACCTTGATGTCCAATGGCACCGGCTGCGGCTCCAGGGAAATGGTGCTTATCAGGCTGAACATCTCGGCCAGAGATTCGATTTTGATCTGCTGCGAGATCAAGGCCCTTTTCAAGCCGTCCCAGGCTCCGGGATTGGTGAGAACCTTGTACGCATCCAGAATCAGAGCCCCACCGTTGGCCCGGTGCAGGGCCCCCTGCTTGATGAGATTGAAATCCGTGATCAGGGCACCCATCAGGGGCTGATGCTCCACCCGGCCCACCAGGTTGGCATAAGTGGGGTTATCTTCGTAGATTACCGGGGCCCCCTGAGTCTGACTGTTGTCCACCAGAACATTAACCCGGTATTTGCGCATTACCTGCTCCCTGCCACCGGATTCGCCCATAGCTGCCGGATGGTGCTGTCTGTAACCCTCTGCCTGGTGTTTATCCCCTTCCAGAATGGTCTGGACGTTTTTGATTATATCTTCTTGAACCGCATCCAGAAAGCTTCTTACATCAGGATTATCCCTGAATTTTTCCCGAATCTCCTTAATCATGGGTCCAAGGGCATACTGAGCAACCTCATAATTCAGTTCCTCAATTTTTTGCCTCATATCCCTTTGCCAGGCAGGAAACTTCTGAAACATGCGCTGGGATTCGTTTTGCATTTCCTCCATGTCTTTTTCGAACTGTTTGCGCCTGGCCTCGCTTAGTTTCTGGAACTCCTCCGGGGACATGACTTCCCCGTTTTGTACGGGAGCAAAGCTAAGCCCGCTCGGTGTCTTAAGCAGAGACAAGTTCCTTTGCCTGGCCTTTTGTTGCAGATCCTCAAATACGCCCTGCTGGTAATCCTTGAATTCCTGTTGAATGTCCTGAACACGGTTCTGGTACTCCTCGCTCTCAAAGGCTCCTTTCAGGGCATTGGGAACCTCCTGGATAAGCTTTTCCATCTCCTGGGCCAGGGAGTTGCCCCATTCCTGGGGCAAGTGTAAAAGTCCGGGCCGTCCGGGACTTTCAAAATTATTCACATAACACCAGTCGGATGGTGACGGATAATTTTCAAACTTCCGGGAAAGGTACTGCCTGGCAAAGGTATGTTTGCCCATGCCACTTGGTCCAAGGGCAAAAATATTGTATCCGTGCTGACGGATGCCCACACCGAACTTCAGTGCCTGGGCAGCCCGGGGCTGGTGAACTCCCTGGCTCAGGTCGTGCATTGCCTGCAGTTCAGCGGTGGTTTCAAAGGAAAGTTGCGATACGTCGCAACCATGATACAGTTCTCGGGGAGACAATTTTCTGTGCTGCATAATAAACTCCGCGGTCAACTCTACATCAGGACCTATCTGTTCAGCGCCTTGCATGTGGCACGTGGACCGGCTCTTCTGCGACCCCGCTCTCCATATAGGTTTTGGAAGAGCCAGTCCTCCTACGACATGCAAAGAACTGATATTCAAGATCATGTTAAAATAAAGCGTTGCAGGGACTGCCCCCAAGCCGGTAGTTTCCAGCTTCAGGGCTATTGACAAATATTCATAATATCTTGGGTTGCGAAAAATGTCCAGGCTGGTATCCGGCGCCCCCTGAATGGTTAGGGAATCAGAAAATACTAA